>NZ_JBHFKT010000010.1:0-145023 GCF_042879335.1 Photorhabdus sp. RM96S
GGGTTTTGAGTTCGGCGACAAAGCAGCACGGGAAAAACCGGGTGGTAACTGACTGAGGGCATTAGGAAAATCGGCGTTCGGTAATCAGCTTCGCAATGGAATGGGTTGTTATTGAGAATAATGCGCTGGCCTCGCGAAATCTGGGTGATTGCCGCACGCTGTCACCGGAAGCGTGCGGCAAGGCTAAGGAGCTGAGCCAGCGCATTCTGGATAAAGGCTTGCCGTCAGTGGAGGACATGCGCGGTAAACTGGCATCGTGTCAGGATGACAGCTGCCGTAAAGGGGTCTGGACGGAATATCGACAGGCCAGTGATGCAACCATCAACAGCCTGAAACAGATGGCGTTGAATGGTGAGTTGAGTCGTGAAGAACTGGCATTCATCAACCATGAGTTGGGTAAAGAACTGGCGGTATCGGGATACCGTGCCAATGACAAGATAGGTCGTTCAGAGCAGAGCAGCTGGTTAAATGGCGGCAGCGGACCCCTCTCCGGGTTCTTTAACACGGAACTGCGTCAAAAAGAGCTGGAAAAATCGGGCTTGTCCAAAGCGGATGCGGCGCAGTACGTGAAGGAAGAGCAGCGGAACCTGATGTTGCTGGAGACTGCGGTCGGGGCTATTGGGGCAAAAACTAATAGAACTTCTATAAATGTAGTCGGAAAAGGCGCAACATTACCTACTGGTTATACCCCAAAAGGAAATTCAGTTACTGGGCCAAAAGATGGTGTTTATAATAACACTGGAAAAGTAGACGCATCAGGAAACACTATTTATAGTCACAATGGTGGGTACTATACGTTTGAAAATGGCGTGAAGACAAGAGTTCAATCACCTAATTCTGGCTCACAAGCACAACAGAATTACGAGAAAGGTAAAGAATTTGAACAATCTACTTACGATAAATTCAAAGTTGATAAAGTTGAATCAGCACAGGAAATTACTGTCAAAACAGAGAGTAATACAAAAATAAGGGTTGACATGATAGGCAAAGATAAAGAAGGAAACATTATCTGTGTTGAATGTAAAAGCTCATCAACTGCTCCATTAACAACAAATCAAAAGAAAGGTTTTCCTGAACTTGAAACCAAGGGGGGTACTGTCGTTGGAAAAGGAAAACCGGGTTTTGAAGGAGGGAGCAAAATACCGCCAACCAAGGTTGACATCATCAGACCTACTTCTAAAGATTGAGTAAGGAGTTAATATGTCTATAGAAGACGTGAACAAAATAGATATGATAGGTATACCTAATAACAATGAAAACTTAGTTGTTCTAGGACTAACTGATCATTTACCGTGGAGTGGTTCGATAGAAGAACATTTACTGAAACTACAAGAAAAAATAAATAGTTATATTCGTTTTATTGAAAGCGGGGAGATATACGAAAGCTTTCCTGCTTCCTGTGGAAAAAGTGAAACGCTAATAGAAGTTTATTTTAAGTATCATATCCCACATGAATGTGCCGATTTTTTGGAAAAGGTTGGAGAAATTCTTGCACCTGTTAATATTCAGTTACGATATGAAGAAGGTGATATTGCTTAAATAGATGTATTAATTATTTGATCTCAATGATCAGATTGGCGCAGAGGGCTTGCTCATTGCGCTAATTTCAGTCCTTTTATACCTCTGATATCAGGAGGCCGATACGGGAGCGCTACCTGTACCGCAAGACCAACGGAGAGCCGTTGAGTATTCGTACTCAGTGTCCCCAGTTGCAGCTGTTGCAGGGTAATGGCAACAAAGACCGGGTGTGGTCATGCAAAACCCGAAGCCACCGTGTATCAGAACATCGCAGGGGTACCATTCACCCGTTGCTGAAAAAGACGCGACACTAACAAGTGCCCGGTGGGAAAAACCGGCCTTCGGGGGCGAAAAGCGCGTCAGGGGGTTTTGGGTTCGGCGGTGAACGCACATCGGAAAAAACGGGTGGTAACTGACTGAGGGCATTAGGAAAATCGGCGTTCGGTAATCAACTTCGCAATGGAATGCGTTGTTACGAAAGATAATTTAGCTTATTTGGCCGAAGGACGGGATAACAGATTACCTATTCCCGAAACAACAGTTGCAGGTAATGGACTAAAAATTGAATCTAACTCTAAGCATACACCTGGAACTCAAGGGTTCAGACCGAATGCTGGTATTGAACCACGAGACTCTTTGAGCATTTTTGAAGGTTCAGTATCTATAGATTCTGATAAACATAGATATGCTAAAGACTCCAATGGACATATCCATAGATTTTCACCAAATAATACAGGTGTCTACCATTGGTCTGGTAGTACTGGAGACTCAAAAAATAAATTGGAATTAACTGGAAAGGTGAAGTCTAGGTTACAAAAACAAGAAGGGTGGAAAATAAAATGATTATTGGAGATCCTTATCAAATTGCTATCCATATTGAGCAAATTGATGTCCTGTGTTCACCGAGTGGAATGTTTAATTTTATAATTAATG
This sequence comes from Photorhabdus sp. RM96S, assembly GCF_042879335.1. Lineage (NCBI taxonomy): Bacteria > Pseudomonadati > Pseudomonadota > Gammaproteobacteria > Enterobacterales > Morganellaceae > Photorhabdus > Photorhabdus sp. RM96S. The sequence goes on from NZ_JBHFKT010000010.1 coordinate 2,452, forward strand.
ACACATTAGTTCCAGGGAAAGGAGTAACAATGGATCTATACATGGTGATATCTGAACTAAAAGAGAGCCTTGAAGACGGAATGCGTAAGAACTTGCGAGATGTTGGGAATATCCCATTGTCTGATTTAGATTTTTCTGAAGGAGAACCGGAGAACTTTATCTCATTATCCTCTGAATTATCAGATTATGGCTTTATTTTTTGGTTGGGTTTTGATGGCGATGAAGATCGTCTTATTTATACAACAAATTATGAAAAAACATTCCAAGAAGAACGATATCCTAGAGGAACAATAGAAAAATTAATTAGAGACCTACCGTTAGCAGAGGATTTAGTAATGAAAAAAACAGGAGCATTTATTAATACTGAGCTGAAATCATAAAAAGTTGTTGCGGATAATAATGCCCTTGGCGCAGCAGCCGGCTCGGATCTTGGATTCTGGTTAAGTAAAACACCAGACTGCGATACGACGTGCAAGGCTAATATTGCTAAAGGTATAGCTGATGGAAACCTAATTGTCTCTGCGGGAGGAATGGCAGTAGCCGGTGGTGCCCAGATTGTGGCCGCCACACCTGAAATTGCTGCAATGGCACGAGCTGCACTGGAAGGATGTAAAGCTGCGCCAACAATTTGTCTAAATAATGCAGGTATTCAGGTCGCAGAAGCATTAACGCCGGGTGGTGTGGGCGCAGCCGGCGTAATAGGTGTGGGTAAAACTGCGGCAGAGGCAGTGGCAGCAAAATCCGAAGCTGTAGCGGCTAATGTGGTGAAGAATGTCTCGAAGAACTTAGAACAAGGAGTATCAAAAACTATAAAATCTTATGGCCCGCATGAAATTGGCCCATTAGGAAACCCCAATGATTTGCGAGCTCCTGCTTCAACGTTCAGAAGTGGAAGTTATACTGAAAAAGTCGCAGAAACAGATATGTATTTTTTCAGAGATTATGGCGGCTCTGCTAAAGTTGATGGTCGCTTTTGGACTCCTCAGCCATCAAAAGGACCTCTACAATCTCAACTGGATAGTGCTGTTTTACCTGAATGGGGTAATACTTTTAAAAACCAAGCCATTATAAAGATCCCCAAAGGTACTAAGTATTATGAAGGGCCAGCGGCAGCACAAATTGGAACTAAAGGGACTCAACCAACGTTACATGGTGGTGGTACGCAAATATTTTTACCATCACTAGACAATAACTGGATAATTAAGAAATGAACACAAAAGAAATAGTTGAAAATTGGGTAAAAGAGAAAAAATCACTTTACTTCTTTCTCCCTGATGGCCCTTATGGTAGACCCTTTGATAATCAATATATTATTGAGAAAATTGAGGAAACCAGTGAGAGCTTTAACATAATATTTTCTAATGAAATAGCATTGCGTTTTCTGGGAAAAATTAATATCACAGATGAGGGATATAATCTAACAATAAGCGATTTTACTAAGTGTATATTTGAAATAAGCAGTAGGATTCTTAAAAGTTATACAGAAGGGCAAGTAGTATTAAGTGGCTTTTAAACAACGATCCAGCCTTTACAAAGCTAGGAGGGCAGCATGAGTCCACCGGGGTAATATTTAATCAGCTCCACGCTAGCAGGCGGTATTGCCGGTGACTCCACCGCCAGCGCCCTCACCGGGGCGCAGGCCGGGAAGAATTCGGTGGATAATAATGCCCTTAGCATGGGAAGTTTGTTTGGTTCCGAAAGCGCTAAACATTTTGAAGGCGCAGGGTCACTGGCTCAAAAGATGACTCAATCCGGGGCAACACCCGAAGAAATCAACGCAGCCTTAACTCACTACCTCAAAGGACAAGTCCCTGAGGGTCAAGACCCGGCAAAAGGTCTGATTATTGCGTGGGGGAACTTCTTTGGTGTTCCGTTAGATGTCGTGTTATCAAATGAGCAGATGACGCCACAGAAAGCGGCGGAAATTGTTGCTGGAGGGATACCTACCAGTGAAGCGAAGCTGATACAGTTTGCAGCCGCGAAAGCATATCTGTCTTTGAGCAAATATCAATCGATAGAAGCTGTTGATAGAAAAAGTAGTTCAACGATTGATAATTTGATGAAAGAAAAAGCACAGACAGCGAAAATTGGAGAAATGGCCCTTGGTGCTGATAAAAACATCTCGCATACAAATGTTAATTCCAAAGCTTCACTAGGAACGAAAATAGATAAGAGTATAGTTATAGTAGATAAGGAACATTTACCTACAAGTGTGTCCTCGACATTTAAGGCTGGAAAATATGAAACTGTTATTACACAAGAACCTGTAACATTATTTAGAAAATTTGGTGGTGTTAATGATCAAGCCAAATTAGATGGTGGTTACGCAACAACCACACAAAATGCGGGTAGAAATGAAACTGCTGTCTATAAAAACTGGAGTACAACTCGATTTGAGGCTGAGATAGAAGTACCCAAAGATACTAAGCTAAACATTGGTTCTGTTGGGGAACAACCACCTTTGAGTAATAATCCTAAATACATAGGTGGAGCCGATCAAATTCTACTGCCACGGAATTACCCTATGGATTGGATTAAATCAATACGAGATGGAAAAACAGGTAATGTTTACACTTACGAAGAATTTAAGAAAGCATTTCCAGATCAAATAACAAATAAAGGAAAATAAAATGTCAACAAATAAAGATATGATAGAAATCGCAAGATTAATATCCCTGTTGAAGCAAGTTGTTACGTATTTAAAAGAATCAGGAAATGGAGAGTCATCTTATGCATACTTAATAAAATCCATTAATATTCTTGAGAACAAAGCAAGTAATGGTATGAAGAATTTATACAAATATATTATGAATGATTTCAGAATGATGGGGGATAGAGGCCAATATGGGGAAGATATAGACCCAATAACAGATGAAATTTACGCAATTATAAGCAATAACCCATTGTTCACTAAGTGATAATGCGTTGTTGCGGATAATAATGCCCTTAGCATGGGAAATCTGTTTGGTTCCGAAGGGGCTAAACATTTTGAAGGAGCGGGTTCACTGGCTCAAAAAATGGCTCAATCCGGGGCAACACCTGAAGAAATAAATGCTGCCTTGACTCACTACCTGAAAGGACAAGTCCCGGATGGTCAAGACCCGGCAAAAGGTCTGATTATTGCGTGGGGTAACTTCTTTGGTGTTCCGTTGGATGTCGTGTTATCAAATGAGCAGATGACTCCACAGAAAGCGGCGGAAATTGTTGCCGGAGGGATACCTACCAGTGAAGCGAAGCTGATACAGTTTGCAGCAGCGAAAGCGTTTTTGTCTTTAAGTAAGTATCGGTCAACAGAAGTGATTGAGGGGAAAGAAAGTTCTCTGACTGATAAGAGTATTACTGGAAATAAGACGACGATTTCATCTATAAATGAGGGCAAAAGTACTTCTGGACGACTCCCTGAAAAGCCCATTAAAGAAGTAACAGCAGCAGAAGTAAATAATTGGTGGAAAAATCAAGGATATGAACAACCTCCATATACTCCAGGAACTACAGTAAAGGAATTTGAATTAGCAGCTAACACGAAATTTGTTAGAGTCTATGACGGTACTAATTCACAAATGAGAGGGGGATGGATGATGAGAGCCGAAGATATAAAGGGATTAAGTAGCAAACAAATTCAAGAAAAATTTGCTTTGCCATATGAACCAAAATACGTTGCGGATGTTGAAATTAAAGCAGGTACTAAGATGAGAGTAGGTTCCGCAAATAGTCTGTTTGGCTATAAAGGTGGAGGAACCCAGTTTGATCTTATGGGGCAAAGAACAGGTACATTCACTAATGAACGGGCTATTCAAAAAAAATAGGATATTAAAATGGCTATCTTAGTTAACGATAACAAGATTAATATTAATGGGCACTTAATTATATTTAATCAAAAGATTATTAAGGCGATAGAAATTGAGAATGGTTCTGTTCTTGTCTTAACTGATATTCCTATAGGAGATGATGGGCTAAATAATCTATTTTCTTATACAAATAATGGAGAATTTCTTTGGCAAATAGAGCCTTCAGATTTACAAAAAGAAGGCCAAATAAGTTACCCATATGAAGGGTTGAACGTTGTTGAAGAGCAATATTTTGTTGTTGATTTTTATGGAAGAAGAATATTTTTCGATCCTTATACTGGCCTATTCTTATCACGAGATATTGTAAAATAAGGTAGGAAATAACCACTTAAGCGTTGACCAGAACCGTTCAAGGAGCGAGGAACTGGTCAACTGTTAGGGGGATACCAGTTGTCGTTCTGTTGTCAGGGATAAGTATCGCCAAGAGGTAACCCTTTTTACTCAGAACATTGGTATCTTGGTGAAGTAGACAGTAGTAGATGCTAATATCTCATCGATGAAAAAGTTATCTTGAAAAACGCCATTAAAGAGCGAGCTCCTTCGCGGTAATACGCAGTTTAAGGATAAATGAGCATGATTGTATATATTCCGTTTATTTTGATGGTTTTGAGTCTGTTGGGGTTTCTTGCCTGCTTTATCTATTTTGGCTTGAGCAAAAAAATTTCACTAAGAAGTGTAAAATCTCCATTGCTCTTTTTTGATTTTTGTTTTTTTAATAAAAACAAACTTGCTAATTTTTCCATGATGATATTATTTGTTATTTATATATCTGGAATTTTGTTTGAATTTATTAAAAATGGAAACTTAAATTCTTTTGCTGGCTATTTTATTTGGGGAGTTTGCAATTCTTATTTTTATTATTCATTGCGGATTTTTATCAAAAATAAAATTTGCACATAGAAATAATATTGAATTAATAAAAGAGTTTTTTTGAAATGGAAATAAGTCTTCAAAATACATTATTATGGTTATCTGGATTATTTTATATTGTTTGGCTTTATTTGTTCTTGTCTAAGTAATTGTTGTGGACGCTAATGCGCTAGCGAGTGTACTGGCGGTAGTAGAAGCGAATAAAAAAGTACAGTTGAGAAATGGCAACGGGACAAACAGACCGAAATCAAGAAAACCTGTAGTGGTAATATTCCTCTCTCTTGCTAGACTATGGTTGTCGCAGAAGGGAGGGTGGATTTGATTAATCAGTACAATTTTTCATAAAGATAGATCATTTGACTCCCAATAAATTACAGTGGGAGTCAAATAATCTTTCCAGTTTTTCGTTTGTATAATAATACTATGATCTTAACGCTTGATTATTAAATACCGGATTAGATTGAATATGGATTCTCTGTAAATGCCGTTCTGATTTGGAAGTAAATCCTTCACGTCCATGTAGCAGAGAGAAATTATCCACAATCACCAGATCACCTTTTTTCCATGCATGAGCATATAAATGGCGCTTATCATATAATATATTGATAAAATCTTGTTGAAATTCTGCTACTTGATCAGGGCTGATATTATGATATTCAATAGCATGTTTATTTAGGAATTTTTCTCCATCTACTGCCGGTTCGTTATATCTGATAACGAATCCGTTTCTGTCCGGATATTCTTCCAGTAAAGGAGAGTGAACTTCCCCACCATAATGAGTGACTTTATTAATGCGATAAGTAATCGATATGTTCTTCCACTGTTCTAATTGCTGTTGAGTAGCATTAGCAACAACACGACGAGTATTGACAAAGGTTGTCCTGCCTCCTTGATCGCTTTCAGGTGCGTGGGCGCAATGGAACATAATAAATTCTGGAATTGTCGGTTTATACATGCCATCCCAGTGCAACGGCATATAGCTGTTGTCAAAAACGTGATCGGTAGCATCTTGGTGTTCACGAACATCTAAAATAGCACCAAACGGCCACATCATTATTTCTCCCCAATTACGGGCATATTCTTCATATTTTTTGTGATCAGATAAATCAGATTTAAAACCACGTAATATAAGCAGATGGTGTTTTCTAGCCAGTTCTTTCAGTTGTTCCACTGATAAAGTATCAATATGTTGATCGGAAGATTGAGGCGTAATTTTTAAACCAAAAGGGGTTATTTCTTCTGTCTGAAAGCTATTTAATTCTGTCATCGCTATTTTCCTTCAATTACATAGTGACTGGGTTTTCCATGAATATTTACTAATTTTCCGCCCATCATCTGAACTTCTTTGTGTTTCATAAGTATAAATTGCCCATTTACATTGGCTGCGACACCATGCCAAGGAGTTAACCAATCATCCCGGGTTGGCATCATATGAATACCAAATTTAATACTGTCTGCTGGCTGAGGATGAATAGACAGACGTATGGCTTTTGGAAAATGAGTATCTAATAAACTTCCCCATGCCCAACTGCGTTGAATAACACCGATAGCTCTTTGTTTGGCATCTTTTTGTAGGGCATTATTTGATCCGGTATAGCCGGGTAATAAGCTGTCTTCATATAAGAAACGGGTGACTGCGCGATATAATTGTAATCCATCACTATTTTGCAACAGTTCATCTTTGATAGATTCTTCCGAACGGGCATAATGTATGACTAACATCTGTCTCTGTAAATTGAAATCATCACTATGTTCGCAGAGTTCTTTATCGTCATTAAGGTTAAATGTGCTTAAATTGATAGCACCTACTTCATGAAGTAATTGTTTAATATCTTCATGATATTGACTGATAACATTATCACTGACACGAATCAGATCACCAAAGACATGCCCATCAGAGCAAATAATAATGCGAGCGCCTGGCGGATAATAAAGCTGAATACGCTGGCAAAGAGAATTAAGAAAAATCAAAGACAAGCGTTCTGCCATATCAGGAGCAGTACCAAGTACTTTATTTCTGTTTGGTGACTTGGTTGGGAATGCCGGTAAAATGAATTCGATAGGTTTATTATTCCTGATGAAGTATTCAATTCTAGGTAATTGTACAGATTTAATAATATTTTCTTCTTTAACGGAATCTCTCCCTAGATCGGTAAGACGCCTGCGATATTGCAACAGTTCGTGCAGAATCTGCATAGAAATATTATTAAAGGAAATACTCTCGGAAGTAATATTATTATCGGTAACACTTTGCATCGTTATGGTTTCCATACTTGTTGTCATATCTATTCTTTGATTTATTTAAAAATAGATAAACAGCATTTTCACTAATTGGTATAGGCGAAGTGTAGAATAATGCAATTAAAAAATAATATAATATTTGAGAATATCTAATAATCTATTTAACAATAAACAATATGTTTGAATATGATTTATATATTTAATCAATATATTTGATTGATTGTTACATTAAGGTACTGTTTAGCAAGACTATTAGAATATAAGGATTCTGGTACGACCACTGTAGTAAAATATCCTTAAAACTAAATTAGTGTAGATAAAATTGACCGGTTGACAATTTCATATTGGCAATTTTTTCTGAAATTCATCTTATACCCTATGGATTTCAAGATGCATCGCGGCGGCAAGGGAGCGAATCCCCGGGAGCATAGATAACTATGTGACCGGGGTGAGTGAGTGCAGCCAACAAAGAGGCAACTTGAAAGATGACGGGTATAAATAAAGTGGGTGAGGAATTTCCCTTTACTTATTGATATCTTTATGAAAATTATAACTTCAATGGAAGAAGAGATCATTAAAGTAAAAGGTAAATTACTGCATGAGGTTGATAATAAAGGCTATTACTATAATTATGATCATATCCGGTTATTATTTTACGAAAACCAAGTTTGCCCTTAATTATCTATGCTCCCGGGGATTCACTCCCATGCCATCGCGATGCATCTTCAAATTTACTCCCCCACAGACTGGCAATCAATCATAGGGGAAGTGAAGTGACTTAAGAGCAGATTGGATGATGTTCAAAAGTATCAAGTAATTGCTGAATGAATTCCAGGCGTATCGTTCTTTCGTTCAGGTCAGTAATGAATTTCAGTTTAGCGGGGCCGTCCAAGCGATAAATTTCAGGTTGTTTTTGTAACAGGCCGATAAGATAAGTTGGATCAACTTTATTTTCCTCACTAAACTCGATGAACCCTCCTTTTTCATGGGCTTCTATTCGTTTAATACCTAATTTCTGAGCTAACAGGCGAATGGCTGCTGAGTGTAATAAGTGGCGCCCCGGATCAGGTAATGCGCCGAACCGGTCTATCAATTCAACCTTCAATTCTGCTAATTCTGATGCGTCTTTGGCGCTGGCAATACGTTTATAAAAAGACAAACGCATATTGACATCAGGAATATAATCATCAGGTAACAAAATAGGCATCCGCAATTCAACGTCAGTTTGACTATTGATTAAGTCTTCAAGTGAAGGTTTGCGGCCTGCTTTTAGTGCATCGATAGCGCTTTCTAACAGCTCCATGTAGAGAGTGAAGCCAATTGTTGTCATCTGACCACTTTGTTCTTCACCTAGGAGTTCGCCGGCCCCACGGATTTCAAGATCGTGAGTTGCCAGTGCAAAACCCGCACCTAAATCTTCAAGGGAGGCGATAGCTTCCAGACGTTTGTGTGCATCGGCTGTCATTGCTTTCGGATGTGGTGTCAGCAGGTAAGCATAAGCCTGATGGTGAGAACGTCCGACACGCCCCCGCAATTGATGCAGTTGGGCTAGGCCAAAATGGTCAGCACGTTCAATAATGATGGTATTGGCGCTTGGAATATCGATGCCTGTCTCAATAATGGTGGTACAAATCAGAACATTAAATCGTTGATGATGGAAATCGGTCATCACCCGTTCCAAATCCCGTTCACGCATCTGCCCATGACCAATGGCAATCCGTGCTTCTGGTACTAATTCTTCAAGACGCAGCTTCGCTTTCTCAATATTTTCAACATCATTATAGAGGTAGTAGACTTGACCACCGCGCAAAACTTCACGCAGTATGGCTTCTCGTACCACCAGACTGTCATACTCGCGCACGAAAGTTTTGACGGCCAGACGGCGAGCGGGCGGGGTCGAAATAATTGAGAGATCCCGCATACTACTCATTGCCATATTGAGCGTTCGTGGAATTGGGGTTGCGGTGAGGGTCAGAATATCGACATCGGCACGCATGGCTTTGATCTGCTCTTTGTGGCGAACACCAAACCGGTGCTCTTCATCGACAATTAACAAACCAAGGTCTTTCCAGCGCAAGTCGCTTTGTAGCAGTTTATGTGTACCAATAATAATATCGACTTTACCTTCGGCTGCCATTTCAACGACTTGTTGCTGTTCCTTGGCGCTGCGGAAACGGGATATCATCTCAATACGTACAGGCCAATTAGCAAAACGGTCGCGGAAATTATCAAAATGTTGCTGAGCCAGCAGTGTTGTCGGAACCAGGACCGCCACCTGCTTGTCATTATGGACTGCCAGAAATGCGGAGCGCATTGCAACTTCGGTTTTGCCAAAGCCTACATCACCGCAAATTAAGCGATCCATAGCGACTGGCTGACACATATCATTCAGAACTGCGTTGATTGCCTGTTCCTGATCTGGCGTCGTTTCAAATGGAAAGCTTTGACAGAATAATTGGTATTGCTCCCAATCATGTTTAAACGCAAACCCTGGTTTTACGGCGCGGTGAGCATAAATGTCAAGCAACTCCGCAGCCACATCGCGTACTTTTTCGGCAGCTTTCTGGCGGGCTTTGTTCCATGCCTCTCCGCCCAATTTATGTAATGGGGCATTTTCATCAGCACCACCTGCGTAGCGGCTGATCAAATGCAGGGAAGAGACCGGAACATAAAGTTTGTCGTTACCAGCATAACTTAAGATCAGATATTCAGCTTTGATACCACCTGCTTCCAGCGTAGTTAGCCCCTGGTAACGGCCAACGCCATGTTCCAAATGGACCACCGGCTGACTGGGGCGTAATTCTGCAAGGTTACGAATCAGGGTATCGGTGTTAATCGTGCGGCGGGTGTCTTGACGGCGGCGAACAACTCGTTCACCAAGCATGTCGCTTTCACAGATTAGAGCCAGTTCATTCTTTGTATCGATAAAACCATGTTCAGCGGCACCAATCATCAAAAAGTGACCTGGCTGTTGTGCTTGATGCAATTTGCTGATTTTAATGGGTTTAATCTTTATTCGTGACAATAATTCCTGTAACGTTTCTTTCCGTCCTTCACTCTCAACAGAGAAAATAACGCGGCCACTGAATTGTTCAAGGAAACGGCGAAGCTTATCCAGAGGAGCCTTATTTTGCGCAACAACGGAGAGATCAGGCAGCAGTTGATAATCAAGATTTACGTGACTCGCTTTTTTGCTCAATTCTTCTGCTTTAAGTTGAATGCGGGGCCAGTTTTTTAGCGCTGAGAATAAATTATCAGCCGGAAGCCAAAGCTCTTCTGGGGGTAAGAGAGGGCGCATTGGGTCAATTTTACGGCTCTCAAAGCGTTGTTGGATGTCCTGCCAAAAACGTTCAGCGGAATGGTTTATTTCTTGACTGATAAGCAAGGTGTTGTCGGGTAGATAATCAAACAATGAAGGCAAGGGTTGGCTAAAAAACAACGGTTGCCAGTATTCTATCCCGGCCGGTAACGTACCTTTACTGACTTGCTGATAAATATGCTCATTGTCACGACGGACTTCAAAACGTTCCCGCCACTGGCTGCGAAACAGTTCAATAGTCTCTTTATCTGTTGGGAATTCATGAGCGGGCAGTAGGTTGATTTGTTTAACCTCAGTCAGCGTGCGTTGGCTGTCAACATCGAAAATACGTAAGCTATCGATTTCATCATCGAAAAAATCAATACGATAGGGATGCTCACTTCCCATTGGGAAAAGATCAAGTAGTGCGCCACGAGTAGCGAATTCGCCGTGTTCAAGAACTTGTTCGACACTACGATAGCCAGCTTGTTCTAATTCAGTACGGAGTTTATCTCGTGAGAGCCTCTGATCTTTATGCATCACTAGTGCATGCCCGTTAAGGTACTTATGAGGGCAAACCCGTTGCATTAAGGTATTTATCGGCAGGATTAAAACACCTTTGGTCATCGTCGGCAGACGGTAAAGTGTAGACAGACGGTTGGAAATGATTTCCTGATGAGGAGAGAAGCTGTCATAGGGCAGTGTTTCCCAATCGGAAAGGAGATCAACAGAGAAGTCGGTAAACTGATGGATTTCATCATGCAGACGTAAGGCGTTTTGCATATCCTTGGTTATCAGTACGACAGGGCCTTGATGGCGTTCGACAATTTCAGCACACTCTACAGCGCAAGCAGCACCAGTAAGTTGGCCTAATTGACGGTTATCACCGCGACGTTCGGGAAGTTTATAACGATATTTTGAGGACATAGGCGTAAATGTGTTCTCTATGATTCAGTCCATTCCCAACAGGCTTTCGACACATAATGGTCTTCGAGTAAACACGCTGGCTGGTTGAGAGAAAATAAAAAAACCACAGAATCTGGATGTTGGTGGTTCCATAAAATATAACTACCCTTTATTATCCCCGAACACTTTGCTTTGGCAACAGGGGCGTAACAGATTTCATGTTTCAATCTGTCTCATTATTTATAGGTTTGCGGTATATGCGTGGTCGGGCGGCTGATAAATTTGGTCGGTTTGTTTCTTGGCTGTCAGCAATTGGCATTACCCTCGGTGTTGCCGCATTAATTACAGTATTGTCCGTGATGAATGGTTTTGAGCGTTCACTGGAAACCAGTATTCTTGGCTTTATGCCACAGGCGGTTGTGACGTCGGTAAATGGCTCGCTAGACCCAAAAGCGCATCCTGCCAGTGAACTTGCGGATCTAAAGCAGGTTAACAGGATTACGCCATTGGTGATGGGTGATGTTGTATTGCAAAGCGCCCGGAATGTCGGTGTTGGTGTAATGTTGGGTATCGCTTTTGATGAATATGAACCGCTGACTGAATATTTAATCGGCGCTTATCGTCATCAACTTGCACCCGGTAGCTACAATGCTATTTTGGGCGAAAGAGTGGCCGGGGAGCTTGGAGTAAAACGCGGTGATCGCATTCGCCTGATGGTGCCTGGCGCAAGTCAGTTGACACCAATGGGGCGTATTCCCAGTCAGCGTCTATTTACTGTTATTGGCACTTTTGCGTCTAATAGCGAAGTCGATGGCACACAGATTCTGGTTAATCAGCAAGATGCTGCCCGTCTGATGCGCTATCCGCTAGGTCACATTACTGGCTGGCGTCTCTATCTCTCAGAACCATTGGCTGTAGATAGTTTGAGCTTACAAACTCTACCAGAAGGGTTGTTATGGAAGGATTGGCGCGAACGTAAAGGTGAGTTTTTCCAAGCGGTCAGGATGGAAAAAAATATGATGGGCTTATTGTTAAGCCTGATTATTGCTGTGGCTGCATTCAATATCATCACTTCGCTTGGTTTACTGGTAATGGAAAAACAGGGAGAAGTGGCGATTTTGCAGACACAGGGACTGGTACGTCGTCAGGTTATGGCGATTTTTATGATCCAGGGAGCGGGAGCCGGGATCATCGGCACTTTACTGGGAACTGGGCTTGGTGTTCTGCTTTCCAGTCAGCTTAATAACTTAATGCCACTTATTGGCTTATTGACCTCAGGTGTTGAGCTGCCTGTTGCCATTGAGCCGCTACAGGTTGCTACAATCGCAATTTCAGCGATGGCGATAGCCCTATTGTCTACGTTATATCCTTCCTGGCGTGCTGCTGCCATCCAACCTGCTGAGGCTTTGCGTTATGAATAATCAACCACTATTGTTGTGTAATAATCTGTGTAAAAAATACCAGGAAGGTCAAGTAATGACCGAAGTGCTGAAAAATGTCACTTTTGCTATCAATCAGAGTGAAATGATGGCGATTGTGGGAAGTTCCGGCTCAGGTAAGAGTACGCTTCTGCATTTGCTTGGTGGGTTGGATACACCGACTTCTGGTGAAGTTCTTTTTAAAGGGCACTCTTTGAATAAAATGTCCTCAGGAGCCAGAGCAGAACTGCGAAATCATGAATTGGGCTTTATTTATCAGTTTCACCATCTGTTGCCAGATTTTAATGCGATCGAAAATGTCGCTATGCCACTGTTGATCGGCGGTAAAAACCGCGGTCAGGCACAGAAGAAAGCATTCGAAATGCTGGCGGCTGTTGGTTTGGAGAAGCGCGCTCATCACCGTCCATCAGAATTGTCAGGGGGAGAACGCCAGCGTGTGGCAATTGCCAGAGCGTTGGTTAATGAACCTTCGTTAGTTTTAGCGGATGAACCTACCGGTAACCTTGATTTACGTAATGCAGATAGCATCTTTGCATTACTGGGTGAGCTTAACCGGCAGCAAGGCACGGCATTTCTGGTTGTCACCCATGATTTGAATCTCGCCGGCAGATTAAATCGTCAGGTGGAGATGTGTGATGGTTATTTACAGGATGAATTGACCGTGACGGGAGCGTTGTAATGGCGAATTTGCCTCTCTCTTTGGTCACTGCCTTACGATTTAGTCGCGGGCGCCGCCGTGGCGGTATGGTCTCTCTGATTTCTGTGATTTCTACGCTAGGGATTATGCTTGGTGTCGCTGTTCTCATTATTGGTCTAAGTGCCATGAATGGTTTTGAACGAGAATTGAGAAACCGTATCCTTTCTGTTGTTCCTCATGGTGAAATTTATACGGTTCATCAGCCTTTTGAACAGTGGCAGCCTGCATTGGAACGGGTAAAAGACACTATCGGTGTGGTTGCTGCTTCACCTTATATTACTTTCACTGGATTGATGGAAAAAGGCGCCAGCTTGCATGCGGTTCAGGTGAAAGGGGTTGATTTAACCACAGAGGCTCAGGTCAGCTCATTACCACAATTTGTACAAGATAATGCTTGGCAAAATTTTCAGGCGGGTCATCAACAGGTCATTCTGGGGCAGGGAGTCGCAAATGCCTTGAAGGTTAAACAAGGTGACTGGCTGACTGTTATGATCCCGAACAGTGATCCCGAAATGAAATTGTTGCAACCAAAACGGATTCGTTTACAAGTTAGCGGAATTTTTCGATTGAGTGGTTTGCTTGATCATAGTTTGGCTTTGGTCCCTTTGGCCGATGCTCAACAATATTTGGATTATGGGCAAGGGATTACTGGTATTGCGATCAAGGTTGATGATGTGTTTGCCGCTGATCAACGAGTAAGGTTTGCCGGCGAAGCGTCACAGGAATATGTCTATATCAGCAGTTGGATAAGAAATTATGGCTATATGTATCATGATATTCAGATGGTACGTAGCATTATGTATCTGGCGATGATTCTGGTGATTGGCGTGGCGTGTTTTAATATCGTTTCTACCCTGATTATGGCGGTAAAAGATAAAAGCAGTGATATTGCTATCCTGCGAACCCTCGGCGCTAAGGATAGGCAAATTAGAGCGGTTTTTCTCTGGTATGGGTTACTGACGGGGATGACGGGCAGTATTGCCGGTGCTATAGCTGGCGTGTTGGCATCACTGAATCTGACGGCGCTTATTCATGGGCTGGAAAAGCTGATCGGGCATCAATTTCTTTCCGGTGATGTTTACTTCATTGATTTCCTGCCATCTGAGTTACATGGCATGGATGTTCTGTATGTTCTGGCGACGGCTCTGATTCTGAGTTTATTAGCCAGTTGGTATCCGGCAAGACGGGCAAGTAGACTTGAGCCGGCACGAATATTAAGTGGAAAATAATTAATCTATTATTGGCATGAGCTAATCAAAACGTTATGGTATAAAAAATAGAAACCTAAGCAATATTTAAGAAATCTTGAAGGAAATCAGTATGCGAGTTTGTCGTCGGCTTAGTCGGCTTGGTCGGCTTCGTAAGGTTAAGCGTTTGAGACAGCAGAGATTTCGTAGTCGGATTTTTTATAGGGATAATCGATTGGCGATTAATATGAAAAAACCTTACATCGTGGTATTGACAGGAGCCGGTATTTCGGCTGAATCGGGTATTCGGACTTTCCGCTCCTCCGATGGGCTGTGGGAAGAACATCGGGTGGAAGATGTTGCTACACCTGAGGGATTTCAGAAGGATCCAGAATTGGTGCAGGCATTTTATAATGCCCGGCGTCATCAACTTCAGCAATCAGAAATAGAACCGAACGCAGCGCATTATGCTTTAGCCGCGCTGGAGCATGAGCTTGGCGATAATTTTTTGTTGATTACTCAGAATATCGATAATCTTCATGAGCGGGCGGGCAGCTATCGCACGGTGCATATGCATGGTGAGTTGTTCAAAATTCGTTGTTGCCAATCTGGGCAAGTGTTTGAGTGGACAGACGATTTGACGACAGATGAACGTTGCCATTGTTGTCAGTTCCCCTCGCCATTGCGTCCACATGTTGTTTGGTTTGGTGAAATGCCTTTGGAAATGGAACGGATCTATTCTGCACTGTCTCAGGTAGATATTTTTATCGCTATCGGCACTTCTGGTCATGTTTATCCTGCGGCTGGATTTGTACATGAAGCTAAACTGGCAGGGGCGCACACGGTAGAGCTGAACCTGGAACCGAGTCAAGTAGAAAGTCTATTTGATGAAAAGCATTATGGACCA
This sequence comes from Photorhabdus sp. RM96S, assembly GCF_042879335.1. NCBI lineage: Bacteria > Pseudomonadati > Pseudomonadota > Gammaproteobacteria > Enterobacterales > Morganellaceae > Photorhabdus > Photorhabdus sp. RM96S. Next base: position 17,845 of record NZ_JBHFKT010000010.1, read on the forward strand.
GCCAGTAAGATAGTAGATGAGTATGCTCGAAGGTTAATTGATAGTATTAAAGAATTTAAAGCTGATTTAACGCAATAATTATTGTGTTTCTCTTCCTCATAATGGGTAGCTAAATCCCTGGGGGAAGAGAATAATGGACAGATTACTAGAACGTTTTTTTAAATACATATCTTTTGATACTCAGTCAAAGCCGTCAGCAAAGACGATTCCCAGTAGTCATGGGCAGCTCGAACTCGCCAAAGCGCTGAAACAGGAGTTGATCGAATTAGGTTTTTCTAATGTGGTACAGGATGCTCATGGCTGTGTTATGGCAACATTACCTGCCAATACATCTTGGCCTGTACCTGTTATCGGTTTTATTGCTCACCTTGATACTTCACCTGATTTTTCTGGAAAAAATATAAGTCCACAAATGTTGGAAAATTATCAAGGTGGTGAAATTGCTCTGGGTGCGGGTAATGAAGTGTTATCGCCGGTTATGTTTCCTATCTTGCATAATATGTTGGGGAAAACATTGATTACCACCGATGGTAAAACGCTGCTTGGTGCTGATGATAAAGCGGGTATTGCAGAAATCATTACTGCAATGGTTCGTCTGAAAAATAGCAATATCTTACATGGTGATATTCGAATTGCGTTTACACCTGATGAGGAGATAGGTAAAGGAGCACGCTATTTTGATATTAATTCATTTGATGCTGAGTGGGCATACACCGTAGATGGTGGTGGTGTAGGTGAACTGGCATTTGAAAATTTCAATGCAGCGGTAGTAACCGTTAAGATTGTTGGTAATAATGTTCACTCTGGTAGTGCTAAAAATGTGATGATCAATGCTTTATCACTGGCGATCCATATCCATCAAGCATTGCCATCGGAAGAGACACCGGAGCATACCGATGGATATGAAGGTTTCTATCATTTGCAACGTATTAAAGGCACGGTTGAGTGTGCTGAAATGCACTATATCATTCGTGATTTTGATCGGAATAACTTCGAAGAACGTAAAAAGAAGATGATTAAAATTGCTGAAAAAGCCGGTGAGGGGCTGCATCCTGGTTGTTATATCGAACTGACTATCGATGACAATTATTACAATATGCATGATGAAGTTATCAAATATCCGCATGTTATTGAGATTGCCAAACAGGCAATGCTGGATTGTAATATTGAACCCGTTATTAAACCGATTCGTGGTGGTACTCATGGCGCACAATTGTCGTTTCGTGGTTTACCTTGCCCGAATATATTCATGGGGGGGTATAATTATCATGGCAAACATGAATTTGTTTCGTTGGAAGGAATGGAGCAGGCTGTAAGTGTTGTCATGCGTATTGCTGAATTAACCGCACTGTTGTCTAAAAAGTCGGAAATGAGTCAGGCGTTTTGCAGCACTAGTTAATTTGATCGGATATTAACGGCAAATCCTGGCACGACAAGTTCTTAACAAACTGTGCGGAATTCTCCTTCCTGAATGCTAATTGAGATCGAAGCGAACTTAAGAACCCCCCACTATAATCACTTGTGATTTAGTGGGGAGAAAATCAACCTTATTGAAATTAACCTCTTGAGGTGAGGTATCAATCATTAAAGTACCAGTAACCACTATTGACCAATGCAGTGAGCAGTCTGATAAAACGAACATCATCTATCGCTTCACCAAGCATTTCTGCATTAATTTGATAATGGCAGCAAAGAACATCAGCCGCTTTAATATGAGGTGTATCTATTAATTCACCGTTAACAAAGCATTGATCACCAACCCTGATAACCCGTAATCCGTTAAGGCGGTGGAGATTTTCACCTTGTTTCATTAATTCATAAATTTCATCACTTTCATAAGGTGGCTCTGGTGGAGCAATATCAAGTTCATGCCGTGACTGAGAGATGAATTCACCAAACCATTGCTGGAAAGTGTCAGGCTGTGCTAATAACTCGTTCATCATGGTGTGTAGCGCTGATAGTTCATGCGGTTGGACCAGCGCCGGATTTTCGCGGAAAGTCAGATCGGGATCGCTATAACGATAGCTGCCTAAATCACTAGCCAGTACATAATCGGCGAAGCTACTGAACAGTTCACGGGAATTGGGGGCGCGGAAACCAACTGAATAATTTAGTGAATCTTCGATGGAATAACCTTCATGAGGAAATCCTGGTGGGATATAGAGAATATCACCTGGTTCCATCTCTTCGTCAATAACGGCATTAAAGGGATCGACCTGTAATAGATCGGGGTGAGGGCAGCGTTGTTCCATTGGTAGCTTTTCCCCAACGCGCCAGCGACGGCGGCCCATTCCTTGAATGATAAACACATCGTATTGATCTAGATGCGGACCAACACCACCACCGGGAACGGAGAAGGAGACCATCAGATCATCTATCCGCCAGTCAGATAATACGCGGAATGGTTGCATTAATGCGGCGGAAGGATGGTGCCAGTGATTAACCGCTTGTACCAGCAGTGACCACTCTTTTTCACCTAAATGATCGTAACTTTCGAATGGACCATGAGAGACATCCCAACGGCCATTTTTCTGGCTGACCAGACGGCAGTCAACTTCATTTTCCATAGCCAGCCCCGCGAGTTCATCGGGAGTAAGGGGATCAATGAATTGACGGAAGCCTTGTTTAATCAGTAAAGGCCGTTTTTGCCAATGATTATGCAAAAATGCCTGCCAGTCCAGATTCAACTGATAGTCCATAGTGACATCCTGAGTGTGAAGTGAATTTCAGGGTATTATAACGAATAGTTAAACTCAGTATCAGACTACACTGGCATATTTAACTAATCATCGTCATTAATTTGCTGGCATCGGAACATAACGCAAATTCTGGCACCACCAAGTGGACTGTCACTGATACTGATATCGCCTTTATATTGTTCGATAATTTCAGAAGCAATTGACAATCCAAGCCCTTGACCAGGCTTTAAAGTATCAACACGTTGACCTCGCTGGAAAATCATGTCCCATTTTTCAATTGGCACCCCTGGACCATCGTCATCGACAATAATCATTACCGAATCGTGATCAATCGCCACAGAGATCTCAACAAATTTAAGGCAGTACTTACAAGCGTTTTCCAGCACATTACCCATGACTTCCATAAAGTCATTTTTCTCACCAAGCCAGGTGATTTCCGGTGAGACATCTAACGTGAGACTGACACCTTTACGCTGATAAACTTTTGTTAAAGCGCTGCACAGGCTATCTAGTAAAGCAGGAACAGAAGAGACTTTCCGCATAATAGTGCTGTGTTCACTGCGCATACTGGCACGATGCAGATAATAGCCTATCTGCTGAGAAATACGGCCAATTTGCTCAAGCATGATGGGTTCTGCCTGTTGAATAGTCATTTGTTTGCTGTCACGCAAAGAACGGAGAGTTGATTGTAAAACAGCCAGTGGCGTTTTCAAGCTGTGTGTCAGATCAGCCAGTGTTGTTCGGTATTTTGTATAGCGATTGCGTTCATTATTGAGCAACACATTAAGGTTACGAACTAGCCCCCGCAGCTCTGTCGGTGGATTTTCATCCAGTTTTTCCCGTTCACCTTTTTCTAATGAACTGATCTGATGAATAAGCGATTTAATTGGCCGTAAACTCCAGTGTGCTGCCAGCCAGATTAATGGGATAACCAGAATAAGATTGGCAATCAATACATAACCGAACCATTCCCACACCAGAACCGTTTTTTGTAAATCCTGTGGAATGGTATCAATGACTACAATCGTCAACGCTGGCAAATGAGCTGTCGCACTATATCTGTTGACAGAAACGGAGTGAGTTAGCTCATTATCTTCATTTTCGTCAAGTGAATTAAGTTTACCTAATTGTCCTTGTGTGTTAGCCGAGTTTTTTAGCAAATCCCGGCTGCTTTTTAGATCAGTATCCAGTTCATATAAACCGTCTTCTTTTAACCATTCACTAGGAATAGAGTTTTCGACTTTTGGGATATAGTGTTGACGCCAGAGGATGGTACCTTTGTTGTTATAAATCAGAACCAATGATGGGTTATTCAGTGTGAAATTGGGGGGGACTGAAATATTCAGTTGATTGTTATTCCACTGAGCAAGGCTGAAAAATAGATTACTCTGACTGCGTAGCAGTGTATAAGCGGTTTTATCAAAACTGACCAGGTAACCGACAATGGCAACAATACCGTAAGACATGGTAAGAGCAAGAATAACCGCAGCCGTTGCCATTAAAAACCGGGTACGGAGTGAGAAAGGCTGCTTTTTGTGCTTAAGCACTTTTTTACCCATGAAAGTTTTACACATCAAAGCGATAGCCTTGGCCCCGGACAGTCACGATAGCTTCATAAGGCCAAATATCTAATATTTTTTTTCTTAGTCGGCCGATTAAGACATCGATGGAGTGACCTTCGCGTAGTTCAGCATCGGGATATAATTGGCGCATTAATGACTCTTTAGTGACAACTTTGTCGCTATTACACATCAGTATTTCAATGATTCGGTATTCAAACGCCGTTAGTTTGACGCTCTCTCCGTAAACTGTAAATTCCTTGCGTGACAGATCAATTTTGAAAGGTGGGAATTCAATAATCTGAGAAACCAGCCCATTATTACGGCGTAGGAGTGCCTGCATACGGGCAATAATTTCCTCAAGATGAAAGGGCTTGGTAACATAATCATCTGCTCCTGCATCAAGAACCGTGACTTTTTCTTGCCAGCTTTCGCGGGCGGTCAAAACAAGAATGGGGAGTTTTTCATCTTTTTGGCGCCAGCGACGGATCAAACTCAAACCATCTTCTCCGGGCAAACCAAGATCAACAATGGCAATATCGGGTTCGCTCTCGACCAGATAGTAATCGGCTTCTTTGGCGTTTGCAGCGGCATCAACTAGATGACCGGTGTCGCGAAGCTGTACCGTTAAATGGTGACGCAGTAACATGTTGTCTTCAACGATCAATATCCGCATGGAATAATCCTTCTCAACTCCAGCAGGCAGTTATTGTAATAATCAATTCATTTGGATTGTTATATAGACAAAACTGCCGGTAAAAAATTCAATGTCATGGTTCTGGCTGAATATGTTAGATACATGGATCTGTAACAGCAAGACGTTAAGTGGAAATAGAGAATATAACTTTAAAGTATGTTTGGGATTGGTTTATATAAGGATAGCAACAGACGGATGTTTTATCCGTCTGTTGAATATCAACTACTTCAATTCATCAACCAGTGTAATTGCACGGCCAATATAATTTGCCGGCGTCATGGCTTTCAGTCGTATTTTCTCTTCTTCCGGTAAATCCAGCCCATCGATAAAGGTTTTCATTCCTTCACCATTGACGCGTTTGCCACGGGTAAGTTCTTTGAGTTTTTCATAAGGCTTTTCGATACCATAGCGACGCATTACTGTCTGGATAGGTTCAGCAAGCACTTCCCAGTTTTGATCTAGCTCATCCAGTAGGTGTTGCTCATTGACTTCTAACTTATTTAAGCCTTTCATCGTAGCTTGATAAGCGATCAGAGCATATCCCAGGCCAACACCAAGGTTGCGTAATACGGTTGAATCAGTCAGATCTCGTTGCCAACGGGAAATCGGTAACTTGCTTGCCAGATGACTAAATACCGCATTTGCCAGCCCCAAATTGCCTTCCGAGTTTTCAAAATCAATTGGATTGACTTTGTGTGGCATAGTGGAAGAACCGATTTCACCGGCAACCGTTTTCTGTTTGAAATGGTTAAGTGCGATGTAACCCCAAATGTCACGGTCAAAATCGATCAGAATCGTGTTGAAACGGGCGATGGTATCGAACAATTCAGCAATATAATCATGGGGTTCGATTTGGGTCGTGTATGGATTCCATGTGATGCCAAGTGAAGTCACAAAAGTTTCACTAAACTGATGCCAATCAACCTGTGGGTAAGCGGCTATATGGGCATTATAGTTACCCACGGCGCCATTAATTTTGCCGAGTATTTCGGCTTGTTCCAGTTGACGATACTGGCGTTCCATTCGATGAGCAACATTGGCAAACTCTTTACCAACCGTGGAAGGTGTGGCGGGTTGGCCGTGAGTGCGAGATAACAGGGGTAAGTCTCGATATTCACTCGCCATTTTTTTGATGGTATCAATCATCTGGCGCCATTGGGGTAAAAGTACCTCTTCACGGGCTGTTTGTAGCATCAGCGCATAAGCTAGATTGTTAATATCTTCAGAAGTACAGGCAAAGTGAATAAACTCAGAAACTTGATGTAGTGCAGGAACATGCGCAACTTTCTCTTTCAGAAAATATTCCACTGCTTTGACATCGTGATTAGTGGTGCGTTCGATAGTTTTAATACGCATTGCATCCTGCTCATTGAAATTTGCGATAATTTCATTCAGGTAAGCGTTTGCGTCTGTATCAAAAGCGGGAACTTCTTTAATTTCAGCACATTCTGCCAGTTTTTGCAGCCAACGTACTTCAACCTGCACGCGGAATTTCAGTAAGCCAAACTCACTAAAAATGGTACGTAATGCGCTGACTTTATCGCCGTAACGGCCATCGATTGGAGAAACAGCAGTCAGTGAGGATAATTCCATTGGTAGCAACTCCCGGATTTTATTTAACAATGAGAAAGAATATCTTTCGCCTGTTGGATCAGGCGTTGACGAGAAAACATTAATTGCAAGCGACCACCGCCAACTTGTTGCCATAAGACCGCACAACGGACGCCAGCCAGTAGAATAGCCCGGACTTTCGCTTGTACAAGTGGATTGCGCAGAATATCAGGGGAACCAGTTACTTGGATTCGTGGGCCTAATGGGCTGATAACATCGACATAAATACCGGCCAGCGCATTGAACATCCCTTCTGACATGGGTTCGAAATATGCCTGTTGACGTTCTAGTAAACTGATACGGTTACCCAATGCATCGGAAGCTGCCTGATTTTTAATTAGCCGGCGCTCCAATGCTATCAGACTCAAGATATAGCGGGTGAGATCGGCAGAAATACCATTGTTAGAGCTATTAAACATCCCTAGCATTGCGTTCAGACCAATTTTCAGATTGCGTTCATGATTGCCGAACACATCTAAAACAGATGCCGGGTTGGTGTTTAAAATGCTATTAACCATAGTGGCAACAGCATCAGTATCACACTGGTTTTCATGAGAAAGTTGTTGTACCAAGCGACCTGACTGGCAAATTCCCGCCAGCGCTAGTGTAATGTTGTAATAATTCTTTGCCACAATTACTCCTGCAAACGTTGTTCGATCACTCCACCGCCAAGACAAATTTCACCCTGATAAAAGACGGCTGATTGGCCGGGGGTGACTGCGGCGACAGGGTTAGCAAAACGGACTTCTATTTTATCTTCGTTTATGGGGGTGACAGTGCAAGGAATATCTTGCTGACGATAACGTGTTTTGACGACGCAATGGATTTCTTCAGTTAATGTCTGTCTGTCAACCCAGTGAAGTTGCTGAGCAATAAGGCCGGTAGACATTAAACGGGGGTGTTCATGCCCCTGTGCCACGATCAGGATGTTGTTCTGAACGTCTTTATCTATGACATACCACGGCTCTTCGCTGCCTTCTTTCGTTCCACCGATTCCCAGACCTTTACGTTGACCCAGCGTGTGGTACATCAGCCCCTGATGTTCACCAAGGGATTCTCCATCTACTGTCATAATCGGGCCTGGTTTGGCTGGTAAATAACGGCCAAGGAAGTCACGGAATTTGCGCTCGCCAATAAAACAGATACCGGTGGAATCTTTTTTCTTTGCCGTCACCAGACCAATTTTTTCAGCAATACGACGGACCTCCGGTTTTTCCAGTTCACCGACCGGAAATAGGCTTTGAGCAATTTGCTGGTGGCTCAACGTGTATAAGAAGTAGCTTTGGTCTTTATTGTTATCTAGCCCACGTAATAATTGGCTTTTACCGTTAATATCTCTGCGGCGAACATAATGACCTGTTGCGATATAATCCGCGCCTAAATCCTCAGCAGCAAATTCCAGAAATGCTTTAAACTTAATTTCTTTGTTACATAGAATATCTGGGTTAGGTGTTCTGCCTGCTCTATATTCAGAAAGAAAATGTTCGAAAACATTATCCCAATATTCGGCAGCAAAGTTGACGGTATGAAGTTCGATGCCCAACTTATCGCAAACGGATTGGGCATCAGCCAGATCAGTCGCGGCTGAACAGTACTCTTCATCATCATCTTCTTCCCAATTCTTCATGAACAAGCCAGCCACTTGATAACCTTGCTGTTGTAGCAAATAGGCGGAAACGGAGGAATCTACACCGCCGGACATGCCGACAATGACTTTTTTCTGGCTGTTATCTGACATGGGAATCTCACTGGAGAAAAAAACAAGCGCCGTACTTTAACACGTTGCAAATCGGGGTGCATCAAACGTATCACTGTTTTGTTATTAAATAAACGGAGAAACATAACTATCCAGTAGGGTGACAGGATGCTTTTCGTTTTGCAGGTAACAGCGAATACTTTCTGCGACGAGTGGAGAACGAAGATAATGGCTACTGAATATTTGCTCTGCTGTAACCCAATGGCAACTGTCAATATCATGGTCTTGTGGATGGGTTACGGTTTGTTGTTCCATTTCAACCAGAAACAGAAAACGGATAAAGGGGGTGCCGTCTGGTGCAACCCACTGATGAACTTTCAGCAGTGCTTGCGGCTTAGCCTGAATACCGGCTTCTTCCCATAATTCGCGTTCCGCCGCTTGTAACAATGTTTCACCCGCTTCAAGATGACCAGCGGGTTGATTCCATACTGCTTTGCCATTAATTGTCTCTTCAACTACCAGGAATTTATTCTGGGCATGGACAACACAGGCAACTGTGATGTGGGGGCTAAACAAAATTGATCTCCTTCCATTCTCCGGGTTTCATCTTGCCTAATTGTAAGTTTCCCATACTAAAACGAATCAGCCGAAGTGTAGGAAAACCGATATGTGCTGTCATTCTGCGCACTTGACGATTTCGGCCTTCATAAAGTGTTATTTTTAACCAGCTTACCGGAATATTTTTACGTTCACGAATCGGTGGATGGCGATTCCAAAGCCATGTCGGTTCATGAACTAACTCGACACCTGCGGGTAGGGTAGGCCCATCTTTTAATATGATGCCATTGCGTAACTTATCGAGAGAGATTTCATCTGGAACGCCTTCAACTTGCACATAATAAACTTTGGCTGTTTTTTTATTCGGTTGGGTTAGCTGTGCTTGAAGTTTACCGTCATTCGTCAGAATTAATAATCCTTCACTGTCACGATCTAAACGCCCGGCAGCATACACATTAGGGAACGGGATAAAATCTTTTAACGTTGTTCTGCCCATTTCATCAGTGAATTGGGGTAAAACATCATAGGGTTTGTTAAATATCAACACTCGACGAGGTACTGTTGGTTTTTTGACAGAATGCGATATTTTTCTTTGGCTGAATCGGTTAAGTTTGTGTTTTTTAATAGCGAAATTTGTCATTATAGATCACTGAATAAAATGGAAGGGGTATTATACATTAGTCTGCTATCAATTGGCGTTCGCAGAATATTCAAGTAGTATTGACACGTCCCTTACAAAAAATTAACAAGGTATTACGCTTACTTGAAAGGAGAGGTTAATGGAAAGCAAAGTAGTTATTCCGGCGGAAGGTAAAAAAATAACAGTCGACGCTAAAGGTAAACTGGTTGTTCCGAATAACCCGGTCATCCCTTATATCGAAGGGGATGGGATTGGTGTCGATGTTACCCCTGCAATGTTGAAAGTTGTTGATGCAGCGGTTCAGAAAGCCTATCAGGGTGAGCGTAAAATTTCCTGGATGGAAATCTACACCGGTGAAAAATCGACTCATGTATACGGTAAAGATGTTTGGTTGCCGGATGAAACGTTGGATCTGATCCGTGAATATCGCGTCGCCATTAAAGGTCCTCTGACGACGCCGGTTGGTGGCGGTATTCGTTCTCTGAACGTAGCATTGCGCCAGCAATTAGATCTGTATGTTTGCCTTCGTCCTATTCGTTATTACCAGGGAACGCCAAGCCCGGTCAAACAACCTGAATTGACCGATATGGTTATTTTCCGTGAAAACGCGGAAGATATTTACGCCGGTATTGAATGGAAAGCGGGGTCTGTTGAAGCGGATAAAGTGATCAAATTCCTGCAAGAAGAGATGGGCGTAAATAAAATCCGTTTCCCACAGCAATGTGGTATCGGTGTGAAACCCTGTTCTGAAGAGGGCACTAAACGCTTAGTTCGTGCTGCCATCGAATACGCAATTGATAATGACCGTGAATCTGTCACTCTGGTTCACAAAGGCAACATTATGAAGTTCACCGAAGGTGCTTTCAAAGATTGGGGTTATCAGCTTGCTCGTGAAGAGTTCGGCGGTGAACTGTTGGATGGTGGTCCTTGGGTAAAAATTAAGAATCCGAAAAACGGTAAAGAGATCATTGTCAAAGATGTCATCGCAGATGCGTTTTTACAACAGATTCTGCTGCGTCCTGCTGAATATGATGTTATCGCCTGTATGAACCTGAATGGTGACTATATTTCTGATGCACTAGCTGCTCAGGTTGGTGGTATTGGTATCGCTCCGGGAGCAAACATCGGTGATGAATGTGCTCTGTTTGAAGCGACTCATGGTACAGCACCTAAATATGCCGGTCAGGATAAGGTGAACCCAGGTTCTGTGATTCTTTCCGCTGAAATGATGCTGCGTCACATGGGGTGGATAGAAGCCGCAGATCTGATCGTGAAAGGTATGGAAGGCGCGATCGCGGCGAAGACCGTGACTTATGATTTCGAACGTCTGATGGAAGGCGCTAAGCTGCTGAAATGCAGTGAATTTGGTGACGCGATTATTCAGCATATGTAATCTGTCATCTTACGAAAACTTCACGGTAGTTAATGCTTCCGTGGGGTTTTCTAAATTTTGCCAGTGAGTGTATACCCTATGGATTTCAAGATGCATCGCGACGGCAAGGGAGAGAATCCCCGGGAGCATAGGTAACTATGTGACCGGGGTGAGCGAGTGCAGCCAACAAAGAGGCAACTTGAAAGATAACAGGTATATACTGAGATTAATATTCGTTCTGTCTAATAGGGAAAGGGAGTAAAAAATGAGTGGCTCAGATGATAAAAAAATAGAGTTTAACACGAGTGATGTACTGAATGCTCTCTTACATCGAGGGCAGAATATGCAACATCTTGCAACTCAGGAAAATGTTGATAATCTGCGCCGTGAGACCGAAGTTAACTTTGCATCACTTGATAAACGCTTTGAATCTATTGATAAGCAATTCGAATTAATAGATAGACGCTTTGAATCTATTGATAAACGCTTCGATGTTATGGATAAGCGTATTGAATCCATAGATAAACGTTTTGATAAACTTGAAGGTAAATTTGATCGACTTCAATGGTTTATTGTTGCTGCGGCGCTGGCGTTGCTATTCAAAGAATATATTTTTAAGGCGGCGGCTGTTATCCAGTAACTTGCAACCTCTTGCAAGTTACTGCTAACTCATTCTTCTATCCATTATTTCCTCCCTTTTTCATCGCCTTTTGCTACGGTGTTTTCCAGCTCACACTGAAACGGTCTGAGCTGTGTTGAATTTTTTTGCTCTAATAACCCATTATTATGAAACTATATTTATGAATCATTCATGTTAATACACAGAAATTTGATTGATAACAATGTGTTGTTTTTGCCCCTTTTCTAATGAATGTTAGTAGAAACAGATCGAAATGTTTGGTCGAAATGAGATATGTATTTTTCTTTTTCATAAAGTGTTTGCAATCTTTGCTCAAGTTCATTAATCGATGCTTTAAGGAGTGGATGTTGTGTTTCAGGTAATAAGTCATTGAGTGGTGTCAAAACAAAGAAGCGCTTATGAAACCTCGGATGAGGAACAATCAGGTTCTCCGTAGATATAATCTTATCCCCGTATAAGAGTAAATCAAGATCCAGCGTTCGAGGAGCATTGACAAACGAGCGTTTCCTGCCGTTGAGAGTTTCAATACTTAGCAACTCGGTGAGCAAAACTACCGGTGGGAGCGATGTCTCAAAGACAACAACGGCATTCAAGTAGTCTGGCGCCCCTGTACTGTCAATCGGTGCTGTTTTATATATCGGACTAAATCGGAAGTTTGTACTTTCCCTCAATGCCAGCAAATAATTTTCTGCTGCTAACAAGTTGTAATAAGGCTGACTAAGATTACTTCCAATTGCCACTGCTGCTATGACTTTTTCGTGCTTCATATCATATTTACTCGCAAAAAATTAAATCACCTGACACTTATTCCATCATGAAACCGTATGTTGCTAGAGTGGAATTTTTATCTGGAAAGTATTGCACCGCCATCTATCCTGATGATGTGACCTGTAACATACTCTGAAATTGCAAGAAATCGTACCGCCTCAGCGATGTCTTTGCCATCACCAATTCGGCCAAGGGGGATTTTTTTCAAAGTAGTGAGTTTTTCGCTATCATCCAATTTATTACTCTTTTCAGGCCACATGATAGTTCCCGGAGCGACGCCATTCACCCGGATATTTGGGGCTAACTCTAAAGCGAGTGCTTCTGTGAGTAGTGCAAGGCCCGCTTTTGCAGCACAATAGACAGGATATCCTTTTAGAGGACGCTGAGCATTGATATCTACAATATTGACTATGTTCCCACGAACCTGATGCAGCCAAGGCATGGCAGTTTGGATCAGAAAAAACGGTATTTTTAGGTTAATATCGACCAAATCATTCCATTGGCTATGGGAAACAGATCCAATTTCTGTTGGGTAATAGGTTGAGGCATTATTGACTAATATATCCAATTGTCCCCATTCGCTTATTGTTGCATTTATGACGGGTTCACAATTGCGTAAATCACTCAAATCGGCTTGCACGGATATTGTAGAGTGGGCTCGTATCGAATTTAATTCCTGAACGAGTTCGTTGGCCTCTAATTGGGATGTATTACAGTGTGCCACTATATTGAATCCCTCAGCATGCAATGTTTTTGCGATAACAGCGCCTAATCTTCTGGCAGCCCCCGTGATCAGTGCAACTCGTCGCTTTCGCATTGATGTAGAATGTTCATTTTTCATATTGATTTTCCGTAATTAAAGTAGATCTCACGAATACAGATAAATTAAGTTTCCATATATTTGTGAACAATCATTTCATTGATTTTTACCCGATTCAAAAATGAAAGGCGTCTGGTATCATCAAGAATACGACGAGCTATACTCATTACCACATTATAAGCTTCTGATAACCAGTATTTTTCCTGCTCCATATCTCCACAGCTGATTGCTACGGTATAGTGGTTCATGTAGATCTCCTGTGTACGGAGAGCGGGTAGCCATCCCATGCGAATGAGCATATCAATAGCAGATTGGCTATATTTTTTGGCAGCGTCAAAGTCATTTCGGCTGAGGGAAATTTGTCCCATAAGCGATAAAGAAAGAATTTTGCTACGATATATTCCTGCTTGGTGTGCTTCAGAGATATTTTCCTGCAAGATTTCTTCGGCCAAGGAGATATTTTGTTTGGACGGACTACTTTCTCGTTGTAAAAGAAATTCTGCATAGTAATTTCTGACAAGCGTTATTAAAGGTAAGTTGCGAGCCAATCTGCTCTCTTTCCACCCTGTTATGAGGTGTTCACGTGCCTTGTCATATTTTCCCCACTCCATATAGACCTTGCCAAGGAGTGCACGATTATTCGCATTCCATGCGTGTGGCGTTTTCTCAGGGATGAAATATTCAAGGCTGCTGAGTAGAAGCGACTCAGCGGTTTCATAATCTCCTAGACTGATATGGACTTGTGCTAGGTAGTTGCAGAAGATGGAAATGTCGAATTTGATGCCGAGGTGCAGGCTTGACTCGTAAACTCTGGACAGATGTTTCATAGCTGCTTCGTAGTTTCCAAAATCGAACTCGCAAACTCCATGTATCGAAGAAATAAAATGGATATACCTTTGGTTTTCCAATGACAGTTCATGACTTATTGGACTTTGATGCAGGATATCGTGGGCTTGCCGGATCAATTCTCTCCCGTGCTTAAGGCTGATTTTCATGGTTTTGTGGCCTAATTCAGCTAATGCAAGGGCTTTGATATAGGGGGTACAACTGTTTTCAGCCAAAATGATTGCATCTTGTATCGCCAAGATTGCTGCTTGTGATGATTTTGTATTGGCGAGGTACTTTCCTTTGAGAACTTTCAGCTTAATATGCGTATCAAGTGATATTTTCTTAGTATAATAAGTTTCTGCCAAGGAGAATAGATCATGTCTTGTCCATTTCTCAGTGAAAGGGAGATGGCATTGTTGATTATAAATGTCATGTATAAACAGTAGCATATAAATACAATCTAGAGTGATTTCATCTTGCAGACAATACGGTTCATTTGCAGCCTTGAGCTGTGTGTAACAATATTTGGCGCAGTGTTCGAAATCTTGACGATTTAATGCTTCGTGTGCTAATCGGTGTAATTCTTGTGCTGGTATCATGCTTGATTACTCAATGGTTTCACAAGTATCTTTAAGTTTAAGCAGCGTAATACTGCTCTCCGAGCATGCTTTCCGAAGGACTGCTGTGAATGATCGAACTATGGATTTCACTGTTTTCTCTTGAAAGAGATCAACGTTATATACTAGCTTTGCACATATATTTTCATGCTCTACAGATATCCATAGCGTCATATCTAAAACTGTACCGTCAAAAGGTTCTCTGCCACGCCCTATATCTAAGTTCACGGGTATGATCTCGATGTTTCGTAAGGTCAATTTTGCGTTGGGAAGCATGATTAACATGACCTGAAAGATGCGTGATCGTACTTTGGGTTTTTCAGGAGGCGCGAGTGCATCGGCAATCGTGCCGAAAGGCCAATCAATATTATCCTTTGCATCCAGAGTGATTCGGCGTATCGATTCAGTCAGTAATGTGAATTCTTGTGTATCTTCAACGAATATGCGTGCAGCCCAATTGTTTGCAAAGAAACCGAGGTTGTTTCCATATTCCGGTTGTCTGTTGTCCGCCGCGGTGCCAATAACGACTTCTTGTTGGGATGAATAATGGGAAAGAACAATTGCCCAAGCTGACATAAGAATCGTATAGGGTGTGGCTCCTATATGGCGGCTGAATTCAAGGACACCAATCTCTTGTGGGATCTGAAACACTTCTGATGCGGAACATCTTGTTTGATAGATTTCTGATTGATTGCATATAGGGAGAGCGAGTAGGGAAGGTGCACCTTCCATTTTATGTTTCCAGTAACTTATTTGACGTTTTACAGATACATCACGGATATATTGTTGTTGCCAGTTAGCATAGTGGCGATATTGTCGTTGTAGATCTTTTGGCAAATCGACTGATTTGTCACCGTACGCATGGGCATAGAAAGTTGATAATTCGGCAGCGAGAATTCGAATAGACTCACCATCTGCAATCAAGTGATGTAGACAGAGTGTTAAAACCTGCTCGTCTGCTTTGAGAAGAATCAGGCTTACGTGAAACAGCCAGTCGCCTACATTCCAGATACATTGTGAATTACGTTGTAAGGTGGACATTAATTGTTCGTCTTGATCTTCTTTGGCTATTGCAGAAAGGTCAATTATCTCAATTGGCAGATCGGCATCTTCTTCAAAGTACCCAATAAATGAAGCGGTGGTCCAATCGAATCGACTACGAAGGATTTCGTGTCGTTTTGTTAGGTGATGTAGTGCTTGCCTTAATGCCTCTCTATCGAGATGACCAGTGAGCCGATAAGCGCGGAAAAGGTTATAGTCAGAGGGATCTCCATCAGCGCATAATTTGAGTAATCTCTCTTGTTGAAGAGAGAGTGTAGCGTAGTTATCCGGCGACGCAGGTAAAAGATCGTCAATGTTTTGTGGTGTTTCATCAATCAACTGTATAATTTGCTGGGTGAATTTTTGAAGGGTGGGGTTTTCGAAAAGCAATCGCAGAGGTACAGCAACGGCAATATGAGCCGCGACTTGCGATATCGTGTGGGCAGCCTTCATCGAGTCACCGCCGAGTTTGAAGAAATTGTCCGATGGATTCACTACTTGGCATTCAAGCTGTGATTGCCAAATATTGCTGATATCGTCAGCTAATTTTAAATTTGTCGGGGAAAGGATATATGCGTATTCGGATATATCTGGAGTGGGCAGATAACTTGAGCAATCACATCGTGTTCTACGAAAAGTTCTTCTGCTACATCCACCAGTAGATCGCTCAGCCCACCATAACCGAAGATTACAACGTCGACGTTTGTTGACAGAGGGCTTACAACGACCGCTGGGAATGGATCGTCAGAGGCATAGCTTGTGAACCCCAATGGAGCATTTCGAATGCTCTTGGTATAGAGGATTTTATTTTCAATAAGAAGGACAGGACCTTCCTCCTGTTTTGCAAGTGTTTTATAGACTATTGCCGGATCGATAAGATTGTTAATTGCCAGTATCGTCAGACCTGGTATTCCCATGAAATGCTTTTCCAGAGTTTGACTATGGGTAGGTCCGTAACCGCGGCCAGCGCCCATTGGTGTCCGGATCACTAATGGAACTTTCACCTGATCGTTGTACATGTCCCTGAACTTGGCTGCGTGATTCAATATTTGGTCAAACGCTAAAGTCAAGAAGTCGCCGAACATGATTTCCACAAAAGGACAATATCCATGCATGGCGAGCCCACATCCGATGCCGACAATAGCGCTTTCGGAAATGGGGGTATTTATGACTTGTCCGGGAAAGCTATCGGATAGGCCATCGGATATCTTAAATGCGCCGCCATAAGGTGCTTTCACGTCTTCTCCTATGAACAGGATATTTTTATCCAGTTCCATGATTTCCAAAAATGCCTTATTGATTGCACGGGATAGCCGAATCTTAGACCCTTGGCTGGGTAGAGGATGAAATGTGGAAGATCTCGATTGCAATTGTGTTTCAGCGCTGTAAAACGGTGATGAGCGAGCCTGTTTTGCCTTTCTTATTGCATCATTTACTCTTTCTTGAACTCCGGCGACTTCTGTCTCCAATTCAGCAGCATGCTCACGCAGAATGACATTGATGGGATCAATAGTATTAAAGTGTTCGATTTCATCTATGTTTCTTAGATCGTCTCCTTTGGAGTGAGCTTTGAGACGGTAAGCATCGATTTGTAGAAAAGCGGGGTGCCTTTGGTTTCTAGTATAATTTATCAGCTCTTCTGTCTCAGCTATCAGATGTTCCCAATTCCAAACATCAGATTTCGCATATCTCATTCCAAAAGCCTGTGCGCGTTTGCTTATGCTGCCTGATAATGTTTCTGATATATGAGTAGATTGTGCGTATTGATTGTTTTCTAACACGATCAATAGTGGTAGATCCCACTTTGCTGCGATATTTAATACTTCATATACGACACCCTCTCCGAGAGTGCCATCTCCGATAAACGCTATTGAGATGGAATTATCATGGCGTAACTTCTTGGCGAAAGCTGCCCCGGTTGCTACCGGTAAGATCCCGCCTTGAATCCCGTTAGAAAAAAATCCCTCTTTGCATAGATGTTGACTTCCTCCACGGCCTCCACACACGCCGGTTTCTTTTCCCATCACCTCTGCGATCAGTCCTGTAACATCGCCTGTCCGTGAAAGAAAGTGGCCGTGACATCTATGATTGGAGAATACCCAGTCATTTTTTTTCAGAAACTTGCATACTATTGCGCCTGTTAACTCTTGCCCAATGCATGTATGCACTGTTCCATGGAGCTCTCCAGTGGAATAAAGACGTAACAATGCTTCTTCCGTTTCTCGTATTAGTAGAGATGTCCGTAAGATATCGCTGTCCATATTCGTCAACCCTCATTCATCGTGATTCATTACTTTATAAGCGCTCATGAGTAGAATCGGATGTCACAACATTTCTTGAGTCATATTCAAACCGGCCCATTGCCTGTGAATAAGCTTTGAGTTCCTCAAACCGTTGACTGAGAAATGCGCTGCGTTCTTCTTCATGAATCGACTCGGCATTGCAATCTGTAAAACAATTGGGTGTTTCATAGAGTCTGATGTGATGAATTTTTAGGTTATCCCATTCATTAAAAAGAACCTCCATAGTGAGGAATATTTCTTTGGCAATATTCTCAACTGTTGGATTACAGTACTCCCCATGACGATTTAAGCTCATCAGTCGGAATTTACTGCGTGTAGCATGAACAGCGGATATGAAGTCTGCATCCTTGGGATTAAGAATTGAGGCGTGATCCAGAAACTCATCAATCCATGCGGCACCTATGCGCTTTATCTCTTTGAAATCTATCGCGTATCCAATTGGTTGCATCTGTTCAAATGAGAAAGTAAGTTCATACAGATAAGTGTGTCCGTGGATATTGAAGCATTTGACCCTTTCATTCATTACGCGATGAGCGGAATCAAAAGAGCCTTTGCGAGTAATATATTGAATTGTCATGCAATACCTCTAATCAATTCATAGAACTCTTGTTTTGCCGGTGAATCAGCTTCAGCGAATGCACCTGAAAACATTTGTGTCTTCATACGGCTTCTCTGGTGGCGTACACCTCTGCAACGTACACAATTATGCGATGCATCGACTAATACTGCGACGCCTTGGTTTCTTTCACATACTTGGTTTACAGCATTGTGGATTGCTGCTGTTAACCGTTCTTGTATGAGCCCACGTCTGCCGAAATGTTCGACTATTCGATTTAACTTTGACAAGCCAAGAACACGCCCGTATTGACTTGGCATATAGGCAACGTGAACATAGCCACTGATTGCTTGATGATGGTGAGAGCACATGGAATCGAGCGCTATCCAGCCGTCGAATACAATGCCATCGTAGTTATCTGCCGGAAATGTAGTGATGGGTCCCATTGGTTTGTATCGGCCTTTCCATAGGTCAAGAACATAAGCCTTTGCAACACGTCTCGGTGTGTCTTTTGAGTTAGGATCATTTTTCCAGTCAACGCCAAGAGCAGTCAGGAATTCTCCGAATGATATAGCAGCTTCATCTATAATAAGGTTAAGTTCTGTTTTGGTTAGAACCTCATTGGGTCCGTGTAATGCGCGCTTTTTTGCTAATTGCATGGATATTCCATCGGCAAATCCATGTGTGGCAACTTCCAAGTCTCCTGGTTCCACCGTCGGCATAGGCACCTCGTTATTGTAACTAAATGGTTCATTATGATCCGTTTGGAGAAACGCATATTTCCATTTAACGGATCGATATTTAACTTCTTACTATCTGAATTCTAAATAAAATAATGGTGGGTATCATGTCCTTTGCAGTCATCTTTAAGACCTTTTAGGTCTTAATCAGGTAAGCTGATATTGGTATCCTATTTTCTGGTTCCACTTAGTTATTGGTGAAATCGTGCATTCAGTCGGATCTGTTTGGCCGTTTTTTCGGTTTTTTATATGAATATTTAATAATTGGCTTTCTAGGGAATGGGTATAGTTAAGGGAAGAGTGAGCTTTATTTATTGTTATTGTAAATGTATTGACGTACAGTTTGGTAAATATTGATTAAATAAATTAATGAATTTAGGGGTATCTAGATAGCTAACTATTGAGCGGTTATTTCATGTTTACTCAAAGGAGGTTTTATGTAATTTGGCATTTATAATAATGGGAGATGTCACCCCTGATCTAACCTACGGGACAATACCAATTAAAGCTGAACGTATTTAGATGATCTGAAAGAACAAATTCAAATTAAAGAAGCGTTTAGAAAGAATAGGCATAAGTCTGTTTAGTGAAAGATTGAGGTTACATATATATGAAGTTACGACATTTACAGTGTTTTATAGTAGTAGCAGAAGAATTACATTTTGCTAGAGCTGCGGAACGCCTGCATATAGAACAATCACCGTTATCAAGAATAATCAAAAAATTGGAAGACGATCTTGGTACGATGTTATTCGTACGTACTACAAGGAATACCCGGCTCACACGTGCAGGGGAAATTTTACTGGAGCAAACTCCTCGCATCTTTTCAGTACTCGGTCAGGTTCGTGATAGTGTGAAAGCGGTTGCGGCCGGATTCCATAGTCAGCTTCGTATTGCGTTATCTGATGGCGTTACACCATCCAAATTAGCCGAGCTGTTAGCAAAATGTCGTGAGGACGAGCCGGAGACGGATATTCGTTTACACGAGGTACCTTTAGCTCAACACATGAATGGATTACGTGATAACCTTTTTGATGTGGGATTCGCTCAATCTACGATAGTGCGAGATGGCATCATCGCAATACCGGCTTGGTATGATTCGTTGGTGGCGGTTATTCCCGCTAGGCATCCGCTTTTGGCATATAAAGAATTGCAGCTGAATGAATTTTTGCGCTATTCACTGATTGTCTGTGGTCAGGAAACTCACGAGGGATTTCTGAAACAAGTTCTGTCTATATTCCAAAATGCAAAGTTAGTTCCATATATCTCCGAAAAGGTTGCCAGTTTTGATCTCTTGTTAACTTTAGTGGCTGCCGGGTATGGGATTGGTGTGGCAGGAGAGTCACAGATCAACTTGGCTCGGCATGGCGACGGCGACGTTGCTATAAGACCATTCGCTGGTGGTATTCCTAAACTGGTGACGTATATGCTTAGGCTTGACTCCCCGTTAACAGAAGAACTTGTACGGTTCAAAGAAAGGGTTGGAAATTTGTACCACAATGTTTATTGATCCTGGTAGGGGAAAAGGGCTTTAAAACTCTGCTAGTACTTAAAAGTGTAATTCGCAATTTTCTAAATTGGTAGGAATTGCGAACTTATGGCAAATATTTGGCTATTTTTTTCCAATAATCCGATGAGAGTTTTCATGCCAACCAAAGTAGGAGACTTAAGATTTCTATCTTGAGAAGGCGTTGGATGATTAGTTTGGTTTGATGAACGATAATACCCGTTATCTTTCAAGTTGCCTCTTTGTTGGCTGCACTCACTCACCCCAGTCACATAGTTATCTATGCTTCCGGGGATTCGCTCCCTTGCCGTCGCGATGCATCTTGAAATCCATAGGGGATATGAGAAGTTAAAACTGGATAGTTAATTTAATAGCGTGTAAAAATCTTTATTATTGGTATATTTAGGCAAAACCGCTAACGGGAGTTTGTTCTCCCGCTGGTTTTATAACTGTAAATAAAGTAATTACTGTATAATATTTGAAATATTATTATTTAGTTATTGTTTTTCCTTGTTAAGAATTTTTTCATATTCCTCCCAAACGACAGATAATGGTGAACTTAAACAACAAATGGATATTGAACCTCCTGATGGAGGGTGATATTCATATTTAGACCTCCCACGATAGACTCTTATAGGTAAATTGTTATCAGTGGGATTCTTCCTTTTTCTTCTTAACATCATTCATAACCTCAACGTATATTGTTTAAATTATGCATTTAGAATAAAAGTGAGATATTTATACAATATTAACTTCATAAACATATTTTTTTTGTAAAAGATAACAAATGAAAATATTAGCAGTAGATAATAAAAGATCCAGTTTTATGTTGCATATGAGAGAAGTTTTTTCATATTTTTCACAATATAGTTTTAATATAAAATAATATTTTAATGTAATTAAAACATAATGTTAATATAATGTAAAGTAAAAGTTGGTTTTAACTATGTATCGTTGGGGTAAGCCTGTTGTTTTTATAGTCTAATGAGATGGCGATTGATCATGTCACTGTGTTGAGAGGATTTTGATGTTTATACCCGTTATTTTTCAAGTTGCCTCTTTGTTGGCTGCACTTGGTCACTCCGGTCACATCGTTCGCTATGCTCCAGGGGATTTTTCCCTTGCCGTCGCGATGCATCTTGAAATCCATAGGGTATAGGTGTGATTTGGGTTTGCAGTGTACCCGATTTTACTTAGAATTCTGTTGCTCATTCAGCAAATTTTCTACAAATTTTGTTAAAGGTTTGGTCTATCTGGCAGGTAATCAAAGTACTGTTCGATCTTTTGTAAAAAAGGATCTTATTATCTCGGCTTTATTGTTGTTTTATTTTAATCCGATTGTGGAAATATTAGACAATCATCTTATAGAGAATAGAATAATGGGAACGATTAGATATATATTTGAATATATTCAGAGAATAGATAAATAAGCGGAAATGTATTCGTTATAATCAAATAAAGAAGTAGTGAACATTCGTTAAAAACTTTTTAATATTAATGATAACTTAACACAAATAGCTGAGGGAAAAATATCATTTGTTCTTGTGATTGAGGAAGCCTACAGATAAATGTCAGATATAGGTTGAGATGTTTATTCGTTATGTTATTTATTGGGGTGATATTTTCTACATTGAGTATATGTGTTGGTATTTCATAGTGATCCGATAAGAGAGTTTTTTTATCTTTTTGATTTTTAATGTTTTATGTGATAAATGTCACTATGCGAAATTTCCTAAATTAATGATGATTTTTTTGTTAAAGCTGATAATCTGCTCACAAAATTAATCACAATATCTTATTTTTGAATTTTTTTTCTTGATATTAATAGGTTGTTGATTTAATTAACAAGCGGTTCATTGGTAGAACTTCTTTTACTTGTGTGAGGGCTAGAGTAACGGGTTTCATATATGCAGTTGTTATGAGTCACAGCTTGTTGTGAATCACTGATAGGAGGCATAGCCAAAAGTGTATGAAGTGACTGACGGGCAATAGTCGATTGAATGACATATCTATTAACTATCAGTCAAAAACAGTACACCAAACATTCATTTAATCTGATGGATAATGTAAAAAGGTCAGTAAACATTACACATTAATTTCAAACTTGTGTTACATTCATAGCGTTTTTCTGACCAGTATCTCTGTGTTCTTTTATACAGCATTGTGTTACTTGTTAATTATAAAGGCATATTAAGCGCAATGAATTCTGCCGGATACGATTTTATGGTCAGACTGGGTTTACTAATTTAAGGGGAAAAATATCTTGACGGAACTAATTAGCTTTTTTAACAGTATCCTTTGGGGCTCCGTATTGATTTATCTTCTTCTTGGGGCTGGTATTTACTTCACTATATGCACAGGTTTTATACAGATCCGTCATTTTGGGCACATGTTTTCAGTATTGAAAAACAGTAAAAAATCTGACAGTGCAGGTATTTCATCATTCCAGGCTCTGTGTACCAGCTTAGCAGCACGGGTTGGTACCGGTAACCTTACTGGTGTGGCAATCGCCTTAACGGCTGGTGGGCCTGGCGCCATTTTTTGGATGTGGATGGTTGCTCTGATTGGAATGGCAACCTCTTTTATTGAGAGTACACTTGCCCAGCTGTACAAGACAAAAGACGATAAGGGGAATTACCGCGGTGGTCCGGCCTACTATATGGAAAAGGGGCTTGGAGTACGCTGGATGGGCGTTATGTTCTCCATATTTCTGATTATTGCTTTTGGTCTGGTATTTAATGCTGTTCAGGCAAATTCCATTGTTCAGGCTGCTGCTTTTGCATTTAATTTTGATCCTTTGTATGTCGGCATCGGTTTGGTGATCCTTAGCGGGGCCATTATTTTTGGTGGCTTGCGCTCTATTGCTCGGGTTGCAGAATTAGTTGTCCCTTTTATGGCGATAGCTTATCTGATTTTGGCGTTCTGGGTCGTCGGGCATAACTTTGAACGAATGCCGGAAGTGTTTGCATTGATTTTCAAAAGCGCATTTGGTTTGCAGGAAGCAGTTGCAGGAACCGTTGGTTATGGTGTTGCACAGGCGATGACACAAGGTGTTCAACGCGGGTTGTTTTCAAATGAAGCCGGGATGGGGTCAGCACCCAATGCTGCTGCTTCTGCTTCTCCATATCCTCCTCATCCAGCATCTCAGGGTTATGTGCAAATGCTAGGTGTTTTTATGGATACTCTGGTTATCTGTAGCGCTACTGCTGTTATCATCCTGTCATCGGGTGTGCTTGATGGCAATATTTCAGGAATAAGTGGGATAGAATTGACTCAGCGGGCATTGTCTTCCGCTGTCGGTGATTGGGGATCTGAATTTATTGCACTGGCTATCTTCTTTTTCGCATTCACATCAATCATTGCGAATTATGCTTATGCTGAAAGCAATATCGTATTCCTTGAACGTAATCATACTGCGGGCTTGATGATCTTACGTCTGGCGGCATTGGGTATGGTGATGTTTGGTGCGTTGGCTGAATTGCCTTTAGTTTGGAAAATGGCTGATTTGTCTATGGCATTGATGGCAATTACCAATCTGACCGCTATCTTGTTGCTTTCTGGCGTCGCATTTAAACTCGCAAAAGATTACAACCAACAGAGACGTGTCGGTAAGTTACCGACATTTGATATTAATCAGTATCCTGAAATTCAGAAAAAGGTCGAAGTTGGTATTTGGGAAGAAACGGCAAATCTTGCCAAATCGAACCAAGCGGCTGGTCACAAGTGAAATGCTAGAACAAAGTATGGTTAGTACGATTTAACAATATAGCGGCTGACAGCCTTTCACGTTTCATTTGTTATTTTTGCCTTATTTCCATCTAAGTTATGGGAATAAGGCATCTTCATTTGTGCTTTATGCCAAGAACAAAACCGATAGTTTTATGAAAAAATCATATAAAACATAAATTTTATTTTGTATTCATTTAATTTCTTTGTGTTATTATCCTGCTTTCAATTAATAGATGGGACAGGGAAATGATGAAGAAGATCATATTGGTTGGCTTATTTATGCTATTGGCGGGGTGTTCCAGCTTGGAAGATCGGGGCGCTTATAAAGTTGATAGCTCTTTTCCTTCGCAAGGTCAAAATGACAGAGTAAGGTTTTTGGTGTTCCACTATACCGCTGTTGATGATAAAGATTCTTTACGTATACTCACTCAGGGCGGTGTTAGTGCTCATTATTTGATCCCATCGTTACCGAATTATGTGAGAGGAAAGCCTGTTATTCTACAACTGGTTCCTGAAGATAAGAGGGCATGGCATGCTGGTGTTAGTGGATGGAATGGTCGGAAAGACTTGAATGACACTTCGATTGGCATTGAAATTGTTAATAAAGGATTTACGGAAATGCTACTTGAGAAAGAGTGGTATCCGTTTAACGAGCAACAGATCGATCTATTAACGCGTTTGGCGAAAGATATTATTCAACGTTATGGCATTGAACCTATTAATGTCGTTGGTCACAGTGATATTGCACCTTTGAGAAAGTATGATCCAGGCAAACTTTTCCCTTGGAAGAATTTGGCAGAGCAAGGTATTGGTGCATGGCCTGAAGATGCAACCGTTGAAAAATATATGGCTGGCAGAAAATGGCATGATGGTGCTTCTGTTGAGTTAATCCAGAAGACATTGGCTAAATATGGCTACACCATTCCACAAACCGGTGTGCTTGATGAAGATACTCGTAAGACTATCAGTGCATTCCAGATGCATTTCAGGCCAGATGACATCAGTGGTAATCCTGATGCACAAACTGAATCAATAGCTCTGGCTCTGGTTGAGAAATATAAAAAATAGTTTTCACTATCTTGTGAGATCGTGCCATAGAAAGAACTTTATTGGAGTGACTTTTATGGCATAGTTTTTCTCATAAACTCTATAAATTTTCATGATCTATTCTTCGAACTTTTCTTCACTTTGTTTTAACCTGTAGTAACAACCTTACCTCGGCAGTTGTCGATCACATCTTTCCAATTGTTGCTATTTTAAAGTAGATTATGGTGAGAAATAGCAGTGATGGCTAAGTAATAAAATATCCAGTGTATATAAATAATCGTCGCTTTATTTTATAATGACTATTACTATTTTAAGTAATAGTCAGATTAAATGAAATTTTAGCGATATGGAGAAAATATTACTCTTTATTATGATTTTTTCCTCCTGGCAGAATAAATGCAAGAATAATCCCAATTAGGCTGATAAAGGGTGAATACATTATTATTTTGTCGGGAAAATAGTTTGGTAACACACTGCACAGGTAAATAAAAATAGAGATTAGCCAGCCATATAGCCCTACGTCATTGAATCTGTAAGCTGTTTTCATGATTAAATAGTAAACCGTAGCGAAGGAGCACATTGCCCATAGGCCAATAGAGATCATATACAACCACACTGATAACTCATATTTCATGTAGGCGGCATAATTGTTTTCTGCTAGGTAACCAGAGAGAAAGATTAATATTCCTAAAATAACGGATATTTTAATAAAGCTAATAATATAATCTTTTCTACTTAATTTTTGGCTGAAATAGCTTTTTATTGAACCAGCTAGAGAATCGTTCATAAATAATAGTCAGGTAAATAATAATAGATCAGATAATAACTGATCTAATGATAGTATGAACAGAAAAATATCAGTCAGATTTTAGATGAAAATATTTTAAACGTCATTCTATGATTAGATATGTGGAAATAGAGTGATGATTGTTAGATTATATGATATACCCGTTATCTTTCAAGTTGCCTCTTTCTATGCTCCCGGGGATTCACTCCCTTGCCGTCGCGATGCACCTTGAAATCCATAGGGTATAGTTTGTGTTCTTTATGATCTTTTCGGTGCTAAAACCATTCTTTGAGGACTTGACAAATGATTATTCGTTTATCTAAGACTTTGATGATTTTTGCAATAGCTTTGTTTGCGACATTAGCGGCTTTTGGCAATATTACAGACTATGCGACTAATTTCGTATTTGTACAGCATGTATTAATGATGGACACCGTTTTTCCAGATACAACTATTACCTATCGTGCAATTTATTCGCCGGTGCTACACCACATTGGTTATATTGTCATTATTTCTTTAGAAACTTTAACGGCAGTGTTATGTTGGATTGGCGGTATTCATTTGCTGGTAAATTTAAAATCTAACGCTGCTGTCTTTAATAAAAAGAAATCTATTGCGATAGCGGGTCTGACCTTGGGATTCTTGACTTGGCAGGTGGCATTTATGACAATTGGTGGCGAATGGTTTGGGATGTGGATGTCCAAACAGTGGGACGGTGTGTCTAATGCTTTCCATTTTTTTATCACTATCATTCTGGTACTGATTTATTTAATTCAGTATGACAAAG
Organism: Photorhabdus sp. RM96S; assembly: GCF_042879335.1. NCBI lineage: Bacteria > Pseudomonadati > Pseudomonadota > Gammaproteobacteria > Enterobacterales > Morganellaceae > Photorhabdus > Photorhabdus sp. RM96S. The sequence goes on from NZ_JBHFKT010000010.1 coordinate 44,847, forward strand.
AACAAGAATAAGAATAAAGTTTGTCCATTTTTCAAATTCATGTTAACGGAAACTAAGTGCCGTTAAAAAATTCGACAGAGCTCTCTGTCCATCTAACCATGAAACTCAGAGAGCCTTGTTAAGGGAAGTATTGTGTTTGGCATCAAATAAATTGTGTCTGGCATCAAATAAAAGGTCAGAACACAAAGGTTGAAGCTCTTTGTCTTTCGCCGGAAAGCACGGTTGAATTTGTTGGATAATTGCCCGTTTCAATGTTGTTCTTTAGTTACCGTGTCACGAACAGTTAGTAGTGAAATGCAGAGGTAATTTAACTTCGAGCTCAATCTCTGGATTCTGCCGGAAATCATAGGGAGTTATGCCATACTCTTTGCGGAACATATAAGTGAAATGAGACTGAGAGCCAAAGCCGAAATCTAAGGCGATATCAAAAATAGGCAAAGCGCTGTTTCTCAAAAGATGAACAGCGCCGGCCAGGCGTCGCTGGCGGATATATTTACCAAGAGAAATTCCGGTGACTTCCTTGAATATTTTCTGCATGTGCCAAAGCGAGTAACCGGAGTAAGTTGCCAGTTCTTCCAGGTGGATTACCCGGCCAAGGTGATTCTCAATCCATTTGCTGAGAGCACATACAAGTGCTAAGTGATTATCCTGTGGCATTAACAATTTTGTTCTGGTTGAAAGTGAAAGGAAGTATACACAACTTTTTCTAAATATGACAAAGCCTTGACATAACGATTTAAATTGTAACTGAATGTGACAATTGATTTTTTTGTTATAGTGAATAGAATCCACATGGTTAGTATTTGTTTAAATGCGTTCTGATATGTTGTTAGCATGCATACTGCTGCCGGTTCGATTTTTTCACAATGAAAGCACAGGATGAATATTTTTCTTGTTTCATTGTTGTAAAATATCATTTTTCAACTTTATTCTTAACGTATTGCGTTCTGACCGAACTTGAAGGAAATAGAATTGGACATAAAAAAAACCATTGCAATCTTAGTATTACTTGGAATATGTCTGTTCTTGTACCTGTTAGCTTTGGATAGCTATTGTGATCAGGGGGAACAGTTTGATTCAGGTATTTGTTCTGTGACTCGATATCTGCCTTTCTGATTAGTTGCTGATACTCATCAGCCATTTTCCCATCATATATCTGTGCTAACATATATCTTCGATATCCACCCTTTAAAGCTAGTGTTTTGTTTGCTTTGAATAAAGCAGATAAGGGGAAGCGGTTGTTTTCCCACTAATAACAAGATAGAAGTTGTATCAAGAGGACAAGATGGCAGGACAATCGCAGCGGTCAACACTTAAACGCGGTTTAAAAAACCGGCATATTCAACTTATTGCTTTGGGGGGGTCTGTCGGGACTGGGTTGTTTCTCGGTATTGCACAAACTATAAAAATGGCAGGCCCCTCCGTAATTTTAGGATACGCTATCGCAGGTTTTATTGCATTTCTGATTATGCGTCAGCTAGGAGAGATGGTAGTCGAGGAGCCTGTAGCGGGGTCGTTTAGTCATTTTGCGTATAAATATTGGGGCGATTTTCCCGGGTTTTTATCAGGCTGGAATTATTGGGCGATGTTTACTCTGGTCGGAATGGCTGAATTAACGGCTGTGGGAATGTACATTCACTATTGGTGGCCTGATATTCCAACCTGGGTTTCTGCAACCGTCTTCTTTGTTTTAATCAATACGGTAAATTTAATTAATGTCCGGTTATATGGTGAAACAGAATTTTGGTTTTCCATCATTAAAGTGACCGCAATTATCTGTATGATTGTTTTTGGTTCTTACCTGTTAGTCAGCGGAAATGGCGGGCCCCAGGCCAGCATTACTAACCTTTGGCAGCATGGTGGCTTTATGCCTAATGGGATCTTCAGCCTTATTATGGCAATGGCTGTAATCATGTTCTCTTTTGGTGGATTGGAATTGGTGGGTATTACCGCGGCAGAAGCGGAAAATCCACGTATCAGCATTCCTAAGGCCACCAATCAGGTGGTATACAGAATATTGATTTTCTATATTGGTTCTCTGACTGTGTTATTGTCGCTTTATCCGTGGGGCAATGTCGTTGAAGGTGAAAGCCCATTTGTTATGATTTTTCATAACCTGGATAGTTTCTGGGTGGCTAACATTCTGAATATTGTTGTCCTAACAGCCGCGTTGTCCGTTTATAACAGCGGTGTGTATTGCAACAGTCGGATGCTGTACGGTTTAGCAAAACAAGGCAATGCTCCTGGAATGTTGACAAAAGTTAATGAAAGTGGTGTTCCTATCAGAGCCATTGTCATGTCTGCTTTGGCAACGTCCATTGGCGTATTGATTAATTATGTGATGCCGGGCAAAGCATTTGAGTTATTAATGGCGTTAGTGGTAACAACGTTGGTGATTAATTGGGTCATGATCTGTATGGCGCATTTAAAATTCCGGGCAGAAAAAGTTAAACAGGGGATAGAGCCGTCATTTAAGGCGTTTTGGTATCCATTCGGTAATTATCTGTGCCTGGTTTTCCTTGCTTTTATACTTGTCATTATTTTGATGATGGATAGCATCCGTATTTCAGTTATCCTGATGCCATTCTGGGTGGGAGTATTATGGATCGGGTTTTTAATGTCCCGTTCTCGCCGTAATAAAATGAAAATAGAGGATCAGGGATAATATCTATACCCTATGGATTTCAAGATGCATCGCGACGGCAAGGGAGTGCAGCCAACAAAGAGGCAACTTGAAAGATAACGGGTATACCTGGATTATCACTATAAAAATACCAGGCTGATGTCACACAGCCTGGTATTTTTTATCCGGTTACCACTGCCAACGTAACCAGGCGAAGAGTACATTACCGTTGTTATATGTGCCGGGAATGTACGTTCCTTGAAACGATAACCGATCATATTCTATGGAGAATAACGGTAATGGGAGTGGAATAGGGACATAATAATAATCATGACGAGCTGTAACGCTCAGAGTGAAACCAATTCCCATTCGGAAACCCTCTAAATCACCGGGTATCCACATCTTCTGAAATCCATAGCCAACGATGGGTTCCAAACGGTTATGAGAATCCATAAAAGCCATTGCATAAAGGGAATGCCAATCGTTGTCTTCGTCGTAACGATATTTACCATAGCCGAAACCCCAGGGCCGCTCATTATATTTATCGGTTTTCTCTTTATCGTAGGTATGTCTGTTATGCCAAGTAATTACCGGCAGATAAAGTTCATTGTTGGGTGCATCCCAGGTGAGAGCGACATTATTGCTGAATTTTTCCCATAAACTGCTCGAATTGTTGCCATAACTGATCGGGGTGTGAGATTCAGTGGTTGTTAATGATTTGTTAGCAGTATCTGCCGTTGTTGCAAACACTGCCCCAGATGAGACTAAAAGAGTGGCTGATAGGGTACAGGCTGCGGTTAAATCAAACTTCATTATTTATTGCTCCAATTTCCCGACGACATAAATTGGGAAGATCCTTCGTATCACGTAAAATATGACAAACGTCTAAATTCAGGAATTCTACTCTTGCTATTTTCAATAAAAGTTAAACGAAAAATTAATATTAAGATGTGATAGGTATTAATTGGGTATATTTAATACTGATGTTTTAGTCAACTAATATTGGGAATGTGTTGATTTTTTCTTTCACTCAAACAGTAGAGATTGGTCTCTATGACCGTACTATAGATATAAAAAATCTAATAATAAGACAGGCAAAATAAATTAGGATTATTTATGTTATCTGGGGTTTTGTTGAGTGGATAAACTGTAAGCTAATTAGGATAACCTTGGTTTTTCAAATTTTTGCGGCTATGTTAAACAATAATTGTTGTTAAGAATTTTAAATATGTGCGTTAGCTCCATAGCTGATAAAAAATGGCTTGCCATCATATTAAGAATATGTGATAAATCGTTCGGGTAAACGAGGTATGGTTCTGTTATACAGCTCTATTAATAGCAGCAACTTGCTCTAGTTTTTATGTTGCGCCGAACGGCGAATTAGAATTAAGTGATCCGAAGGAAATTCTTAAAATGGCAAAAATCACTGGTACTGTAAAGTGGTTCAACGAATCTAAAGGTTTTGGTTTTATTACTCCGGCTGATGGTAGCAAAGATGTGTTTGTACATTTTAGCGCTATTCAGAGCGAGGGTTTCAAGACTCTGGCCGAAGGTCAAAAAGTTGAGTTTGAAATTCAGGACGGTCAGAAAGGTCCTTCTGCGGCAAACGTTACTACAGCATAACTTTTTTTTGTCAATCATTTTGGATTGACGAAATAAATTTGTTGTCTGTTTGATTTTTTATTGGCAACAATGATATACCGATATCACCCTGTTAGTTATCTGATAGGGTGTTTTTGTTTTGACTCGGGGTGCTCTTCACAGAGCTGAGATGAACCCGTAATACCTGATCTGGATAATGCCAGCGTAGGGAAGTCGAGGTATCTTTTCCTGATATACCCTATGGATTTCAAGATGCATCGTGACGGCAAGGGAGTGCAGCCAACAAAGAGGCAACTTGAAAGATGACGGATATACTTGCTTTTCTTTTGCTGGTTGGAAGGGGTACCTATTGAGAATCAATTCACTGACAATTGCCGGTACTGATCCTAGTGGCGGTGCTGGCATTCAAGCCGACCTAAAAACTTTCTCCGCACTTGGTGCTTATGGCACAACAGTAATGACCGCGCTTGTTGCGCAAAACACCTGTGGTGTGCAATCTGTTTATGATATCGATCCTACTTTTGTTGCGGCACAGCTTGAATCTGTGTTGTCAGATATCAGAATTGATAGCGCTAAGATAGGCATGTTATCCAATGCGGCCAATGTTGCCGTCGTTGCCGACACAATAAGCCGTTATGTCGTTCCTTATGTTGTATTGGATACGGTAATGATTGCGAAAAGTGGCGATCCGTTGTTGGCACCGGAAGCGGTTTCCGCGGTTGTTGAACGATTATTACCGAAGGTTTCGTTGATTACCCCAAATTTGCCGGAAGCCGCAGCGATATTGAAATGCTCTGTAGCAAAAACCGAAACGGACATGCAAAAACAAGGGCGTGAACTATTATCGCTAGGATGCGAAGCCGTTTTACTGAAAGGCGGGCACCTTACAGAACATGAAAGCCCTGATTGGCTATTTACTGTTGAGGGAGAATGGCGTTTTACTGCGCCCAGAATCAATACTCGTCATACTCATGGAACAGGATGTACGCTCTCCGCTGCACTGGCTGCTTTGCGTCCGCGTTATTCGAATTGGCAGACAACACTGCCTGTTGCCAAAGCATACCTCCAGGCGGCGTTAGAACAGGCGGACTCGTTAGATGTAGGAAAAGGAATCGGGCCTGTGCACCATTTTCATCAGTGGTGGTGAGAGTAGCTGATTGGTGTTTTCGGGATTTGGTGAGAAAGTGATAATGAATAAGAAGAGTAAGGTGTTTAGGCTGTGAGAAGAGGATAACTCAACGTTGGCAGCGACTTACTATCTATTCATTATCACCGGCGACAAGTTTGATTTACGCTGACAAGCTTGATTTACGCGATAGTCACTTGCTTATCCAGATAGACATCTTGAACCGCATTAATCAGCTCAATACCTTCTTTCATGGATTTTTTGAAAGCTTTACGACCAAGGATTAACCCCATGCCGCCTGCGCGTTTATTAATGACGGCGGTACGAACGGAGTCACTTAAATCATTATTACCGGATGCACCACCTGAGTTAATCATACCGGCGCGACCCATGTAGCAGTTAGCTATCTGATAACGGACCAGATCGATAGGATGATCGGTAGTCAAATTAGTGTAAACACGTTTATCGGTATGACCAAAGCCAATCGCCGTATAGCCGCCGTTATTTTCGGCCATTTTTTGTTTAACGATATCGGCACCGATAGTGGCTGCTAAATGGTTAGCCTGGCCTGTGAGGTCTGCACTGGAGTGATAATCTACCCCCTCTTTTTTGAAGGCGGAATTACGTAGGTAGGCCCACAATACCGTTACCATGCCCAATTCATGAGCCCGTTTAAAGGCGGCTGAAATTTCCTCAATTTGACGCCGTGATTCAATAGAGCCAAAGTAAATTGTTGCTCCAACGGCAACAGCACCCATCTCGAATGCTTGCTCAACACTAGCATATAAAGTTTGATCATATTGAGCGGGATAGCTCAGTGTTTCATTGTGGTTCAGTTTAACCAGAAATGGGATCTTATGAGCATAACGACGAGAAACAGCGGATAACACGCCATAAGTAGAGGCAACACAGTTACAGCCGGCTTCAATAGCCAGTTCAACGATATTTTTTGGATCGAAATAGAGTGGGTTTGCTGCAAAAGAAGCGGCAGCAGAATGTTCTACACCTTGATCCACCGGCAAAATAGACAAATAACCCGTACCTGCAAGGCGACCATGATTTAACAATGTTTGCATGGAGCGCAGAACCATATTGGGTCGGTTATTGTCGATCATTACGCGGTCAACAAAATCGGCACCTGGCAGATAAAGATTTTCACTCGGAATGGTATTACAACGATGTTGCAATAAACTGTCCGCATCTTTGCCTAACAACTTAGCGATATCAGTCATGTCTTACTCCAGTTATGAAAAGATGCTATCGATTGTCATTTATCCTTTTTAGGATAACAAGTTATATTGGGAGGGAAGTGGTAGTGGATCGCTTCAGGTAGGATTTTAAAGAGAATTTTATTACCAGCAAAGTAGCTATTTAGTGTAAGAGTGACATTACCATTCTTTAGGTGGTTGATATGGGTGTGAAATAGTTTGCTATGCTCCCGGGGATTGACTCCCTTGCCGTCGCGATGCATCTTGAAATCCATAGGGTATATAACTTAATTAACCGATAAATAAGAGTGTTATTTATCGTTTTATCTTTCTATCGCTAAACTGATTATTTTGTTATATGATTTTTTTGTAAAGATTTAATATGTTTTTATATCATTTAAATAAGTTTTATAAGGTTGAGTATTCATATTTTTTGAACGCTATTAGAGATAAATTTTATTGATTTTAATTATTTGTGTGAATAATTTTTTATTTTGTCAATTTATTTATAACTATGTTTCCCCATTATATGTTAAATAACCATTTTTGACGTCAATGTTTTTAAATCTATATAATCCTGTAAGCAACAGTCAATATAGTTATTTATTCTTTCGTAAAAGTGATAATAATACAAAATAATAATTATACTAAATTTTTAGTTTTGATTGTATTCATCAATCAATTAGCTGATTAAGAAATACATCAATATAGTTTGATTTTTTCACGGATGAAAAATTTCTCATGTTTCTATTACGAATGTTGATATTTTGGTTTTCTTCCATTTACCAAGAGTAATTTATTATTACGTTTTCTCTTTAGTAACTTGTTTGCAAACGATTTTTTATAAAGTCATTGGATCTGTTGATGTAAGCTGATTTTTCTTGATGTTATTGTTAGATGATATTTTTCATGCTGATCCGGTGTAAAAATGTGTTTCTATTGTCTTTTGGTTTACTAAGCAGCTCCTATTGTGGGATTAAACTTCATTTCTATGAGGGAGCAACAGGTACTGCGCTATCGTTTATCATCTTTGGGGTGATTTGGCTATTTTGCCCTTATTTATTCTATGGATATACCCTATGGATTTCAAGATGGATCGCGGCGGCAAGGGAGCGAATCCCCGGGAGCATAGATAACTATGTGACCGGGGTGAGTGAGTGCAGCCAACAAAGAGGCAACTTGAAAGATGACGGGTATATATGAAACAAAAGCCGTTTTGGGTTATTAAGTCGATATAGTCGTCAGGTAAATGTTGAACTAATAGTTTTAACAATAAGTAAATTGTAATTATCTGTTGTCATAATCTTTACCTGATTAATTCTATCAAATTGTATAATATTTGGTCTAAATATGATGGATTTCCTGAATTATTAAACAGTGGAAAATTTTAATTACATTTCTTTAGATAGTGTGATATTTCAATAAGTAGAAATATTTTCTTATTAATATTAAGGGTATCAGAAACAGATGAATATAAACATTCATTGATTTAATAGTTAAATTTATCTATTTAATTAATCGTGTGAATGAATTCTGTAACTTGTTGATTTTATTTCCCAGAGCAAAAAAGAAAAGGCCAGCTCAAGGGAGATTGAGCCGGCCAAGGAGGTGGTTCCTAGTCTTACTGTAAAACTTTTTTAATTTTTTATTTTTCACCAACAATACTACGGTAAATAAAATAGTATTGATGTGATCTGTTTCTAAAAAAAGAAATATATCATCGTCAGGAGGGGATATTGATGATTATTTGTCTGAGTCTCGGTTCGTTTGAGGATATTGAGAATTAATACCATTTAGATTACGTATTAATAAGGCGTAATTAATATCAATTTGTTTAGGAATTGGTAAATAGACAATATACCCATCCCCAGGCGCAACTTCCATTGGTTGGCCTTTTTTATCCTGCATTGTTTCCAGTGTAAACTGGATATTGCCTGATGGTGTCATTAATTCGAGACGGTCTCCGATCATGAATTTATTCTTGACAGCCACTTCAGCCAATCCGTTGACTCGCTCACCCGTAAATTCACCAACAAATTGTTGGGTATCGGATATCGAGTAACCGTATTCATAAGTCTGATAGGCATCATGGGTATGACGGCGCAAAAATCCTTCGGTATAGCCGCGATGAGCAAGTCCTTCTAATGTTGTTAGCAGCGTTGGATCAAAAGGTTTCCCTGCAACAGCATCATCAATGGCTCGGCGGTAAACTTGTGCTGTGCGAGCGCAGTAATAGAAGGATTTTGTTCGTCCTTCGATTTTCAGAGAGTGAACGCCCATTTTAGTTAATCGCTCAACGTGCTCAACTGCACGTAAGTCTTTGGAATTCATGATGTAAGTACCATGTTCATCTTCGAAAGCTGACATATATTCACCAGGGCGTTTTGCTTCTTCGAAGGTAAATACTTTATCTGTTGGTGTGCCTTTTCCCAATGTTGGCTCGATACTTTTTGTCGGTATCGGTTCATGCATATGCACAATATTACCGATATCATCTTCTTTGCCTTCTTGGACATGATATTCCCAACGGCAGGCATTAGTGCAGGTTCCCTGATTGGGATCGCGTTTATTAATATAGCCGGATAATAGGCAACGACCGGAATAGGCCATACACAATGCCCCATGTACGAAAATTTCCAGTTCCATATCGGGAACCTGCTGGCGAATCTCGTTAATTTCATCCAGAGAAAGTTCACGGGAAAGAATAACCCGCGTTAGTCCCATTTGTTGCCAGAATTTTACTGTCGCCCAGTTAACCGCGTTAGCTTGAACGGAAAGATGAATTTCCATTTCAGGAAAAGCTTCACGAACCATCATAATCAGCCCGGGATCAGACATAATGAGGGCATCAGGTCCCATATCAATGACAGGCTTTAGATCACGGATAAAAGTTTTCAATTTGGCATTGTGAGGAGCAATATTGACCACGACGTAAAAGCGTTTACCAAGCTCATGAGCCTCTTTAATGCCGAGTGCCAGATTTTCGTGATTAAATTCATTATTGCGAACACGCAGGCTATAACGTGGTTGACCAGCATATACGGCATCTGCGCCATAGGCAAAAGCATAGCGCATATTTTTTAGCGAACCGGCAGGGGAAAGTAATTCTGGAGTAAACATGGTTAAAAAATTCTCGGTTTGAGTTGAGATGAGTTTTCACTATAAAAAGTAAGGATAAGGCCGGGGATTCTAACGCGTATTTTGTTGCGGATACAAATTTATTAGTATGAAACGTTCGGTTCTCTTGATCGATGGAGAGCGCCTTATCAATTGACGATGACTTTCAACTGATAAGGTGCGGTTTATCATGAAAAAATATTATTCTGACTTTGTCAGATCTCGAACATTGACGCTAGAGCCATGTTTAATTGCAGATTGAATGCCTTTTTTGATTGCCACTTCATTATCGTAAGGCTCGCTGATGCCGATAACTTGATAGTTTCTCGCTTTCAGCACGAAATAGGACTTGCCAGATTTGTTTTCTCTGATTTCGAAGTTTTTTTCTGCCGGTGAATTTGCTTGGACAGAACGAATTCCTTTATTCGCTGCTGCCTTGGTAGTATACATTTCACTGGTAAGGATAACTTCACCGTTCGATGCTTTTAAATTGAAGTAATACTGCTTGTTTTTTGTTCTCTTAAGATCATAATAACCTACAGCCATAAGAAATTCCTCTAATTAAAGGTAAGTATTTTTAATATAGCTGAATTTCTGACCGGTGAAAGGTTGAAAGAAATTTAATTCAGTTAAAGTGTGACAGTTATAACAAACGGCATATATCCGCTTCCCATCGGTAACCAAGTCCATAAATAGAACGAATGAATGTTTTACTGTTATCCAATTGTTCCAGTTTACGGCGTAAATTTTTAATGTGGCTATCAATGGTACGGTCTGTCACGATTCGGTGATCGTCATATAGATTATTCAATAACTTATCGCGGGAAAATACTTGCCCAGGGCGACTTGCCATCGTTTTTAATAACCGGAATTCAACTGGGGTCAAATCCAGTATTTGATCGCGGTAACGTGCTTGGAAACAGGCTTCGTCAATTTGTAGATCGCTTTGCTTGACAATATCTTGTGGTCGGTAACAGCGACGAAGAATTGTTTTAACTCGCGCGACAATTTCACGTGGGCTGTAAGGTTTACAAATATAATCATCTGCCCCGATTTCCAATCCAAGTAAACGGTCAATTTCTTCCGTCTTGGCGGTGACCATAATAATCGGTACGTCAGAGAAGCGGCGAATTTCCCGACAAATAGAGATGCCATCACAACCTGGAAGCATTAAATCCAGCAAAATAATATCTGGATTGTGTTGCTGCACATGGGAGACCGCTTCATCACCTCGCAGTAGCCATTGGGTTTCGTAATCAGCCGCTCGCAAGTAATCAACCAGCAATTGCCCAAGCTTTGGCTCATCTTCAACAATCAAAACAGTATAATGCCCAAATTCTGTACTCATAACGTTTCGTCGTCGAGGGATTCAGTTAGCGGCAATTCTACGATAATTCTCAGGCCACCTAAAGGTGAGGGTTCGGCATGGATCGTACCGTTATGTGCTTCAACGATGTTATTGCAAATGGCTAATCCAAGTCCTGATCCACCACTGGCACGGTTTCGTGAGGATTCACTGCGGTAGAATCGTTCAAAAACTTGTTGGCATTGCTCTGGTGACAAGCCGGGCTTGCTGTCCTCCCAATTCAGAATGAAGTGGTTATCGTCAGAACAACCTTTAATGATCAATTTTCCATTATCAGCGGTATAGCGAAGACTATTTTCCAGTAAATTATGAAATAGCTGAGTCAATCTGCTTGGGTCAGCAAACACCATAATAATTTCAGGAAGTTTAACATCCACTTGGATTTGTTTATCAAGGAAACGTCCATGATAAGATGCGATAGCAACCTGAATTAACTCACTGATGTTGATAAATTCTTTCCGGTATGCCAGCGCCCCACGATCGGATAGAGATAGCTGGTGTAGATCATCAACCAGTTTGGTCAATGTGGTAATTTCAGCCAATAACGAATTGAGTGTTTCTGGCGTTGGTTTGTGAACACCATCCTGTAACGCTTCCAATTCACCACGCAATATAGAAAGGGGAGTGCGCAGTTCATGAGAAATATCCGCCATATAATCGCGACGCATCTGCTCGTTTTTTTCCAGGGTACTGGCGAGCTGGTTAAAATTGTGGGCAAGCTGACCAATTTCATCTTTACTTGATGGTGTGACTCGGGCACTGAAATCACCGGCTGCCAGTTTATGTGTCCCTTCAACCAAACGTTTAACGGGTTTTAACATACCGCGGGATAATAATAGCGTGGCTATCATTGCCAGCAAGGTAGATAAACCGGCAATTATCCAGCTTGTCAGTTGTTGTTGGCGATCAAAACTGATATCCGCTTGACGGGTAATTTTATCTGATGTGCTAACAATGACCCAGCCAACGATTTGATGATGATAGATGATCGGTTTGCGATAAGTCTCTGACGGGATTTTACCTTCGTGACCGACCAGCGGTTTCATGTCACTGTCCACCACCCAAAATTGAGTTCGCCAACCGCGAGGTGGTGGACCTTGATGGCTTTCACTGGTTTGTTCAATGGAGCGGATAATTTGAAAAATTACCCGGTCATTCCTCTTTAAGAATTTCCAGCTGCCATATTGTTGATATTGTTCGGCCAGTGCTTCGGCTAACATGGCAGTACGTAACTGGATATTTTGTTTTATATAACCAATAAAACCATACTGGAAGCTGCTTCTTACGCCCCAGTGCATGGTGATGAGTACTAGCATGCAAGTGGCGAAAATGGCCATAAACAGTTTACCACTGATGCTGAGTTTCATGATGGCTCCATAATTTGCCTAGCGGTACGCCGTTGTTGCCATTTTTCCCTTAGTCGATCAAAACAGAGATAGACAACCGGTGTGGTATACAGTGTTAAAAGCTGGCTCATAACCAAACCACCCACAATGGTTATTCCTAAGGGTTGGCGTAATTCCGTACCGTCGCCACTACTCAAAACCAGTGGCAGGGCACCAAACAAGGCGGCCAGTGTGGTCATCAGAATCGGACGGAAACGTAACAGGCTGGCTTGGAATATCGCATCACGGGCGCGGATATTACCGTTACGTTGAGCTTCAATAGCAAAGTCCACCATAATAATGGCGTTCTTTTTCACGATACCAATCAATAACATGATGCCTATTAATGCTATCAGGCTGAATGGTGTGTCAAACAGTTCCAATGCCAGCAGGGCACCAATACCGGCGGAAGGCAGGGTAGAGAGAATAGTCAATGGATGGATATAACTTTCATACAGGATACCTAGCACCAGATAGACGGTAATAATGGCAGCCAGAATCAAGAATAATTGTGATTTCAGGGTTTCCTGGAAAATCTGGGCGGTGCCTGCAAAAGTGCCACGAACCGTTGAAGGTACCCCAAGTTCGGTTATGGTTCTTTCAATCGCATTGATAGCATCAGAGAGGGTATAGCCTTCGGATAGATTGAAAGCAATGGTTGAAGCAGCAGAAAGCCCCTGATGATTTACACTGAGTGGCGCGTTAGCCGGTTGCCAGTGAGCAAAATAGGAGAGCGGAATGGCTTTTCCTTGATTGTTAATCACAAACATTTTTTCCAGTGCGCTGACATCCTGTGTATATTCTGGTGCAACTTCCATCACCACCTTGTACTGATTAAGTGGTTGATAAATGGTGGATATTTGTCGCTGACCAAAAGCATTATTTAGCAAATTATTGGCTTCACTGACATTAATGCCCAGACGAGACATGGTATCGCGGTCATAGATTATTGCCATTTCAGCTCCTTTATCCTCCTTATCTGAATTCACGTCAGTCAGTTGTGGCAATTGCCCTAATGCTTTACGGATAACAGGCTCCCATTTGCGAAGATCATTCAGATCATCTGCCAGCAATGTGAATTGATAGCTGGCATTAGCCTGGCGACCGCCAGCCCTAATATCTTGTACCGGAATGAGAAATAGATTTGCTCCCGGTTCATTGGCAAGTTTAATTCTCAGGCGTGAGATAACCTGTTCAGCGTTTTCTGAACGCTCTTTCAATGGCTTTAGAGAGATAAACATAAAGCCATTATTTACCCGCCCACCACCGGTAAAACCGATAACGTTGTCTACCGTAGGATCTGCATTGATTGTCTGCATGAAATTTTTCATTTTTTCACGCATAGATTGGAAAGAGATACTTTGATCTGCCCGAACAAACCCTAGCAAGCGACCGGTATCCTGCTCTGGGAAGAAAGTTTTGGGGATATTGATATAGAGCCAGACATTTAGGGCAATGATGCCGGCCAAAATTAACAATACCCAACGGCTATGATTAAGAACCCACATCAGGGAGCGTCCGTAAGCTTGCTGAATTTTCAGTAGAACTTTACCGAATCCTCGTATTTTCTTCTGTGCTTTGGGACGCTGAGATTTTAGTAAATGAGCGCACATCATTGGCGTTAGTGTTAGAGAAACCAACAGTGAGATGCTGATTGATGTGGTTAGGGTAATGGCAAATTCACGAAACAGCCGACCAACCAATCCATCCATGAGCAGAAGCGGGATAAAGACTGCTACCAGCGAAATACTCATCGAGAGGACCGTAAAACCCACTTCCCGGACACCCTGTAGTGCCGCTTGCATGGGTTTTATGCCTGCTTCAAGGTGGCGGGAAATATTCTCCAGTACCACAATCGCATCATCTACCACAAATCCTGTGGCAACCGTCAGCGCCATTAAGGAAAGATTGTTCAAACTGAAACCGTACAGATACATAGCGGTAAATGTGCCAATGAGTGAAACAGGTACCGCGATGGCAGGGATCAATGTTGCGCGACCAGAACGCAAGAACAGGAATACCACCAGAATGACCAGCCCGATAGCAATCACCAATGCTCGTTCTACTTCCACTATTGAAGCACGAATAGTTGGTGTGCGGTCTTGAGCAACTTTAAGTTGAATACTGGCAGGAATAGATTCACGTAATGCAGGTAATTGTTCACGGATACGGTTTACTGTGGCGATAATATTCGCGCCAGCCTCGCGGCGAATGATCAATAAAATAGCCGGTTTACCGCCAGACATTCCGGCTGCTCTGACATTCTGAACAGAATCTTTTACATTTGCTACATCCTGCAATCGCACTGGTGAATTGTTGTAGTGAACGATGATCGGGCGATAGTTTTCGGCTGTTTTTAACTCATCATTCGTTTGAATTTGCCAGTGTTGCTGATCGGAATCCACATATCCTTGTGGGCGGCGAACATTGGCATTGCTGATAGCTTTGCGTACCGCATCCAGCGAAACTCCCTGATGAAACAGGGCGCCAGGATTCAATTCAACTCTGACTGCGGGTAATGAACTTCCGCCAACAGAAACTTCACTGATACCTTCAACTTGGGCGATTTTCTGAGCCAGTTGTGTAGACGCAAAATCATAAAGCTGCCCCTGATTATAGGTATCGGAAGTCAATGTGAGGATCATGATTGGGGCATCAGACGGGTTGACTTTGTAATAATGCGGCCTGCTAGGCATACCGGAAGGCAACAGGCTTTGAGCGGCATTCAGCGCTGCCTGTACATCCCGTGCTGCACTGTTAATATCACGATTGAGATCAAATTCAAGCGTGATATTGGTATTGCCAAGGGAGCTACTGGACGTCATTTCATTGACTCCGGCAATGTGGCCTAAGGCGTGCTCCAGCGGAGTCGCGACAGATGAGGCCATTGTTTCCGGTGAAGCGCCCGGTAATGAGGCGTAAACGGAGATCACCGGAAAATCCACTTGTGGTAAAGGAGAAACCGGCAACAAGGTAAATCCCAATACTCCACATAGGGTTATGGCTAAACTCAATAGCGTGGTGGCAACAGGGCGTTGGATAAATAAGGCAAAAAATTTCACCGCGGCTCCTGATGATCAATAGATGAGGTATTTGAAACTAAGAGCTGGCGATTGCGGCGATAGTGGGCCAGACGGTCAAACAGTAAATAGATCACTGGCGTAGTAAACAGTGTCAGGATCTGGCTCATAATCAGTCCACCGACCATACAGATACCCAGAGGACGACGTAATTCAGCGCCTACACCGGTGCTAAGCATCAAGGGGAGTGCTCCAAGTAATGCTGCCATTGTGGTCATCAGAATCGGACGGAAGCGCAATAAGCACGCTTGATAAATGGCTTCGTAAGGCGATAATCCCTGTTCACGTTCCGCTGACAGCGCAAAATCGATCATCATGATGGCGTTTTTCTTCACAATACCTATCAACAAGATAATGCCGATGATCGCAATGACATCCAGTTCATGACCTGCCATCATCAGTGCTAATAGTGCACCCACTCCCGCTGTCGGTAATGTGGAGAGGATTGTCACCGGATGGATGAAGCTTTCATACAGTATGCCTAGCACGATATACATGGCGATAATAGCCGCCGCGATTAGCCACAATGTATTGCCCAGTGCGCTTTCAAATGCCAGTGTTGTTCCCTGGAATTGGGTGGAAATGTCTTTGGGCATTTTGATCAATTGTGCGGCATCACGAACAGCATTGACCGCCTGTTCAAGAGAAGCATCCTCGGCAACGTTGAAAGAAAATGTTGCTGAGGGAAATTGAGCTAGATGATTGATTGCCAGTGGGCCAAATCTTTGTTCAATAGTTGCAATAGTTCTGAGAGGTACGACATGGCCGTCAGTTCCGTTAAGGCGGATGTTATCAAATGCTGCCAGCCCTGGAGTCGATGTCACATCATGTTCCAAGATGATCCGATACTGATTAGCCTGCGTATAAATGGTTGAAATTAGCCGCTGGCCGAATGCGTTATAGAGTGCGTTATCTATAGCGGCTATTGAGATGCCCAATCGGCTGGCAATGTCTCGGTCTACTTTAACGTAGGCGATCAGCCCCTGATCTTGCCAGTCACTGCTGATATCAATTAGCTCTGCTCTCTGCTTTAGTTCAGCCAGTAATTTTGGCACCCAGATACTCAGTTCATCCAGAGAGGTTGCCTGCAAAGTGAATTGGTATTGGGTACGAGTAACCTGAGTGTCAATCGTCAAATCCTGCATCGGTTGCAGATAGAGTTTTATGCCGGGTATAGCGGCAACTTTTTCCTGCAAACGCGGAATAATGTCAACGATTCTGTCATCACGCTGATTGAGTGGTTTTAGTGTGATTTGCAGTCGCCCGTTATTCAATGTTGGGTTACTGCCATCAACGCCCACAAAAGTGGTGATATTTTCTACTGCCGGGTCTTGCAGTAATAAGGATGAAACCTGCTGTTGTTTATTCACCATGGCAGCAAAGGAAATGGATTGCGGCGCTTCCAGTGTTCCCTGAATCAGCCCATTATCCTGTGATGGAAAAAATCCTTTTGGAATCATCAGATAGAGCAGGGCAGTTAGCACCAATGTGCTTAGGGCGATGCTAAAGGTGATCCACGGGTGGTTCAGTGCTCTTTTTAGCCATACAGCATAACCGGCAATCATTTGTTCAAAAAAGCGTTCACTGGCTTGTTCAAAACGATTGTGTTTTATCTGTGATTCCGGTTTCAATATTCGAGCGCACATCATGGGGGTTAATGTCAGTGAGACAATGGCTGAAATCAGAATTGCCACGGCCAAGGTAATGGCAAACTCACGAAACAGGCGGCCAACGATATCGCCCATAAAAAGCAGCGGGATCAGTACCGCAATCAAAGAGAAAGTCAGGGAGATAATGGTAAAACCGATTTCACCCGCACCTTTTAATGCTGCTGTCATCGGTTTCTCGCCTTGTTCTATATAACGGGAGATATTTTCAATGACCACAATGGCATCGTCTACGACAAAACCGGTGGCAATGGTGAGCGCCATTAGCGTCAGATTATTGACGGAGAAACCGCAGAAATACATCACTGCGAATGTACCGATCAGTGAAAGAGGAACGGCGATACTGGGGATAAGTGTTGCGATACCGTTACGTAAAAACAGATAAATCACCATAACAACCAGAGCAATTGCCAGTAACAGCTCAAACTGAACATCTTTCACTGAGGCACGAATGGTTGTCGTGCGGTCAGTCAGGATTTTCATATCGACGAACTTTGGCAAGCTGCTGATAAGTTCCGGCAACATCTGACGAATGTTATCTGTAGTTTCAATCACATTGGCGCCTGGCTGGCGCTGAACATTAATCACAATGGCTTGTTTGTTATTTG
Organism: Photorhabdus sp. RM96S; assembly: GCF_042879335.1. NCBI lineage: Bacteria > Pseudomonadati > Pseudomonadota > Gammaproteobacteria > Enterobacterales > Morganellaceae > Photorhabdus > Photorhabdus sp. RM96S. Next base: position 62,629 of record NZ_JBHFKT010000010.1, read on the forward strand.
ACCATGCACCTAGTTTGGTGTTTTCAGCGCCTTGTTCAATGGTTGCGACATCTTGTAACCGTACCGGTGAGCCGTTTTTATAGGCAATGATCAAGTTGCGGTAATCATTTACTGACTTCATCTGATCGTTGGCCGAAAGCGTGACAGAGCGAGTCGGACCATCAAGGCTACCTTTGGCGGAGTTAACGTTAGCATTGTTGATAGCGGTGCGGATCGTTTCGCTATCCAATCCCTGTGCAGCGACCGCTTGGGCGTTTAGCTTCACTCTGACGGCTGGTCGCTGGCCGCCGGCGAGTGTCACCAATCCTACGCCATTGACCTGTGAAATTTTCTGTGCGATACGGGTTTCCACCATATCCTGAATCTGTGTCATCGGCATTGCATCGGAGGTGACTGCTAGCATTAGAATCGGTGGATCAGCGGGATTAACTTTGCTGTAGATAGGGGGATAAGGCAGGTCATTAGGCAATAAATTACTGGCTGCATTGATAGCCGCCTGCACTTCCTGCTCGGCGACATCTAACGGCAAAGTTAGCTGGAATTGTAATGTGATAACGGAAGCCCCGCCGGAACTTTGAGAAGCCATCTGTTTAAGGCCAGACATCTGTCCGAGTTGGCGCTCCAGTGGTGCGGTGACTGCCGAAGTCATCACATCGGGGCTTGCGCCGGGGTAGAGTGTGACCACCTGAATGGTGGGATAGTCCACTTCTGGTAATGCAGACACGGGCAACATGCGATAGCCGATAATACCTGCCAGTAGGATTGCTGCCATAAACAGCGTGGTGGCAACAGGTCGCAAGATGAACAGGCGTGATGGTCCGCCTCCTGGGATTGGGGAGTTTACCTGCATCAGGAATTCTCCGTTTTATGGTGTTTTTGTGGCTGAGGCTTATTTGCCATCGGTGTGACAATATCCACCTTAGCGCCATCTGTCAGGCGATCGATACCATCAGTGACCACTTTATCACCTGCTGCTAAGCCGGTACTGATAACAACGCGTTTTGTATCCTGCAATTTGACCGTGACCAGATGTTTGCTGACTTTATTCTCTTTACCTAACATCCAGACAAAATTCCCTTCATTACCCATTTGCAGGGCAGCATTTGGGATCACCACTGCGTTTTCCAGTGTATCGACTTTAATACGGACATTAACGAACTGATTTGGAAATAAGATGCTATCTTGATTGGAAAAACGGGCTTTCAGCTTAATTGTGCCGGTAGCGGCATCAATTTGATTATCAATGCTCAACAGTTTTCCTTCGGCAAGTTGTTGCTGGTTATTGCGATCCCAGGCACTAACAGCGACGTCATGATTCGTTTTCTGAGCTTGTAAAACAGCATTGATATCGTTTTCAGGGAGTGAAAATAGCACATCTACTGGATCGGTTTGGGTAATAACCACGATAGGAGAGCTGTTACCACTGGAAATAAAATTTCCTACATCGATCTGTTTCAAGCCCACTTTACCGGAAATGGGAGCGGTAATACGGCTGTAAGTGAGTTGAAGTTTTGCACTATCAATTGCTGCTTGATCAACTTTCAGACTGGCTTCGTGTTGGCGGACAAGAGCACGTTGATTATCCATTTCTTGTTGGGAAATCAGGTGAGTGTTTGCCAATTTCTGGTAGCGATTGAGATCCTGACGGGCATTCGCCAATATTGCTTCATCTTTAGCAAGCTGGCCTTTGGCTTGTGCTAGTTGAACCTGAAAAGGGCGTGGATCAATTTCTGCCAGTAAATCCCCTTGTTTAATTTGTTGTCCTTCCTGAAAGTGCAAAGCGATAAGCTGACCTTCAACCCGGCTGGTTACCGTGGCAGTATTGGCGGCCTGAATAGTGCCAAGCCCGGCCAGAAAGCGAGGGACTGCCTGCTCTTTTGCTGTGGCAACCTGTACAGGGGGTAAAGGGGAATGTCTTAAACCAGAGAATTGATCAGATGGGCTAGATTGTTGAGGGGTTTTAAGTTGGTGCCAGAAAAATATAGCGGCAGCAATGGCAATAGCGGCCAGTGCTGCACGGAAAAGGAAAGTACGGTGTTTATTATTTTGATTCATTTCTTCGACATTCTCTCAAACGCAAGGCCAAGATGTTGCTTGATTATGTCCGACTGAAATATCGGTTTAATCACATGCTATTAGTTTAGACAGTGAGGATAGGCTAAAAAATGGAGAAAATGTGGAAAATATGTCAAGGAAGCGCTTTTTAAGGTAAATTAAGGCGTTTTTTGTCAGTTTTTTCGAGCTGGCTCCAGAAATTATGCAAATGATGCTGCCTCTGTTATACCCAATGGATTTCAAGATGCATCGCGACGGTAAGGGAGTGAATCCCCGCGAGCTCTGTGCACATTGTTTTTTAATTTTGGGTTTTTTAATTCTGGAAAAAGGTCATGTGACTTTTTTTTGGCGGAACTTATAGACTAATGTAAGGAATATGATAAAGGGAAATAGGCTATGAGACATTTCATTATTGATACAGATACGGCTTCCGATGATGCAGTTGCATTACTGATGGCGCTCCGTGAACCCTCAGTTTTAATTGAAGGTATTACTATTGTTGCCGGTAATTGTACTGTTGCTCAGTGCAGGAAAAATGCATTAGTTAGTATTGAAAAAGCAGGAACATATATTCCTCCGGTATATGAAGGGATGAGTAAACCATTATTTAGAGAGCACTATGCTTCATATCATATTCATGGGAAAGAGGGTATGGGTAATATGAATTTACCAGAGTCTTCGTTAATAGTAGAAGATAAACATGCAGTAGATGCAATTATTGATATCGTGAAAAAATTTCCTGGTGAGATAGAGATAATCGCTTTGGGGCCATTGACAAATATAGCAATGGCTGTCTTAAAAGAGCCGGATTTATATAAATTTGTCAAAGTGATTTATATTATGGGTGGTTCTGGATTGAAGCCAGGTAATATTACGCCATTAGCTGAATTCAATATCTATTCTGATGCAGAAGCAGCACATATAGTATTGGGTTCTGGATTGCCTCTTATATTTTGTGGATGGGAGTTAGGTATGGCGGAGGCTTTTATTAATGAATTCGATATGGATAAATTAAATTCTTTAGGTGATCTTGGTCAGTTTGCAGTGAGCTGTAATAGAACATTGATTGAATTCAATGCAGGAAGAACGAATAGAAAAGGATTTGATCTGCCTGATCCTATAACAATGGCTATTGCTTTATATCCGAATGAAGTGATTGAGGATAAATTAGAGGTATATGGTTATGTTGAATATCAAAGCGCACGTTCATATGGGCATTTAGTGATTGATTCAACCGATCTTCTCAATCATCCCCATAATATGAGTGTGGTGACTAAAATCAAGGGTAAGGTATTTAAGAATAAACTATTTACATTATTATCGTAATTTTAGTCATATAGGCGAATAAAAGATGAATTTTAATCCTGATTTACTGAGAAAGATAGAATTACATACGCATCTTGATTGTGGGTTGCGTTATCACTTCGTTAAAAAACTTATTCCTGATATTACCCATAAGTCATTTTGTGAAAAATATATTGCCCCTGAAAAATGTCATGATTTAGGTGATTTTTTAAATAAGATCATTCCTTCACTGGATTTACTACAAAAAAGGGACGTAATAGCTGATGCTGTAGACGATCTTTTCATACAATTAAAAAGCGATAATGTAGTTTATGCTGAAATTAGATTTGCACCTTTACTTCATCTTCGCTTAGGATTAAATGAGCGCGATATTGTAGAAATTGTTTTGGAGGCAATGAAAAATGCTTCAGTCAAATATAGTATAGCAGCAGGTTTAATATTATGTACATTGCGGCATTTTTCAGAAGATCAAAGTTTGAGAACTGCATATCTTGTCAATGAATATTCTAATTACGGTGTTGTTGCTCTCGATCTTGCTGCCGATGAGGCAAGATATCCACTTAATGCACATTTGAATGCGTTTAGAATGGTGTTGGAAAATGGTGGAAATATTATTGCGCATGCAGGAGAAGCGAAAGGGGCTGAAAGTGTGCGCGAGACTATCAATAAATTAAATATTTCTCGTATAGGTCATGGTGTCAGAAGTATTGAAGATCGAGATGTTATTGATCTCCTTATAGAGAGAAATATACATTTAGAAATCTGCCCGACGTGTAATATTATTTGCGATATTTATGATATCTATGAAAACCATCCAGTTAATTTGTTGAAAAAGGTTGGTGTCAATATTGGGATTAATACGGATGCCCGGACAGTTGCAAATATTACCTTATGTGAAGAATATTTGAAGATTAATCGATACTCTGGTTGGCAGTATAGTGATTTTATTGAAACAAATTTGAATGCATTACAGGCTTCCTTTTCTAGTAATGAATTGAAAAATAGATTGAAAAAGGAAATAATGAGATTGTCGTAGTGAAAAATTGCATTCTATTTATCTCTGTATATAATTGGAAAAATTCTATTAAATCTGTAATCTGTATTAGATATGTATCGGGATAAAGAGAATAAATTGAAAAATTATATTGATAAATATCATCTTGATAGCATTTTTCCAGCAGAATTTATGCCAAAATTAGATGTGGTTGAAGTTAAGAAAAATACCTATCTTACACATCAGTCATCAATTTTTACTCATCTCTATATTTTAGTTGAGGGTAAACTAAAGGTTGAGTTTTATAATATTAATGGAAAATTTTCTGTTTTTGCCTTTGCTACTCCTCTTTTTCTTATTGGAGATTTAGAACTTTTTCATTCCCAAGGCGATAATATAATTAATACTGTCTTTGCTCAGGAGCGATCAGTACTGCTATCCATTCCGTTAGAGACGGTAAGAATATTTGGATTAACAGATGCTGTATTTCTTCAATTTGTTTGTAAACAACTCAGTAATAAGCTTTTTGAATCTTCTTTGTTTCGAACGGGAATATTTTTAACTGTTGAGGATAAGTTAAAGCGATTTCTTTACTATCATTCGAAAAGAAATGGAACTGTGTTGGTATTAGAGAAAAGGGAAGATTTAGCATCTGTTTTAGGTGTTTCAGTCAGGCAATTAAATAGAGCTATTAAGAGTTTGAATGAAAAAGGAATAATTTTATCAAAGAATAAGAGAGTTGAAATTATTGATTATGATTTTTTAAAAAAGGATATTGAGTTTCAATTTGACGCCAAGTGATGAAAATAAAAAATCCTATATCCTATATACCTTATGGATTTCAAGATGCATCGCGACGGCAAGGGAACGAATCCCCGGGAGCATAGATAACTATGTGACCGGGGTGAGTGAGTGCAGCCAACAAAGAGGCAACTTGAAAGATGACGGGTATATTTTTTATCGCTAAATAGCTGCATCGTTAACAGAATAAACAATGCAGCAATCAATATAATGGTTAAATTACGATATGAAATTAAAGTAACCCGATTCTGAAAAATCTTTGCCAGATTCTTTGAAACGCTCTTTCGGTAGTGGATAACCCAAAGAGAGATATTTTTCAGCGAAATATAATGAACTTTGATGGGTTAACCCGATAGAATTAAGGTTGTCAACCATGCTTCTCGGTAGATTGCATTTAATATCTTTAACGTAATCAACGATAGTATTTTTCACACCACTGCCATCTGGCATTCTTATTTTTGGTCTGTCAATGATATATTCCGGTATTTTTCCTCTGAATGCTTCGCGTAAAATATGTTTTTCTATCCCCTTATTGAGTTTGTAAGAAAAATCCAAGCTTAAAACATAAGGCACTAGTGCTGAATCCATAAAGGGAACTCTTGCTTCAACAGTATTTCTCATGCTTGCTCGATCAACTCTTTGTAAATCAGTCCTATGAAGATTATTTAATCGATATAGGGAGAGGCGATGGGGATCGGGATATGTTTTAAATAAATCGTAGCCAGCAAAAATTTCATCACTACCTTCTCCACATAAAGCAATTTTAAAGCCAAGGCGGTTAGCAATATAATAGCCAAAGTGAGCAATAGTTGAATCAATCGCATCGATTTGTTCGAAAAATTCACCATAATAGATAGCATCTTGGATATTATTGATTAATTCTTCCTGAGTAAATGTATATATAATATGCTTTATATTATTCTCAGAACAATATCTTTGGGCGATTTCAATGTCTTTTGAACCCGGTAATCCAAATGAAATCGCGGTAATATCGTGGTGATATTTTTTTGCAAGATAAAGCACGATGGTGCTGTCTATGCCGCCGCTAAACATAATTGACACAGGGAGGTCTGTGTCAACCCGCTTTCTGACGGCATTATCTAACAGTGAATAGACTTTTTCTTTTGCCTGTTCGAAGTTATCGCTGCTTGCTGGGATAGTTGTGTCGTAGCTAATATATTTCTCACTAGTAAATCCGTCGAAAATTGAACCGGGTTCAACAGGTTTAATTTCTGAGTTAAACTCGATCAATGATTTTATTTCTGATGCTACATACCAGTTACCCTCTTTTTGGGTGTAATAGAGAGGTTTTATACCGACGTGATCTCTGCCTAATAAGAATTTATTATTCTTATTATCAAATAGAATAAAACTAAACATGCCATCTAATTTTTTAATAAATGCTTTGCCATAGCAAGTATAGGCAATTAGGACAACTTCTGCATCGCCACCATTTTTAAATTGATAACCTTGTTTAATCAATTCATTTCGAAGAGACTTGTAATTATAAATTTGACCATTCAGAACAAGATGAAGATCATGTTCCTGATTTGATATGGGTTGATAGGCTGAATCGCGTTCGACGATAGCAAGTCTGTTGGTTGCGATTGAAAAATTATTTCTGACAATCTTCTCATTAAATCGAGATGGATCGCCTCGATGTGCTATTTTTGACATTATCGTCTGTAGCTTATTCTCAATATCATCAATAAGCCTATTTTCTGTATTAAAAACGCCACCAATTCCACACATAGTGAATTCCTTTGGTTAAGAGTTATCAATGATATTTAAACGTCTTCTGGTATAGGGCTAGAATATTTTAATTCGTTCACATTGGCGCCTAATGTGAATATTTCGGCGAAATATTCTGGATAGGTTTGACCAACATGATATGGCTCACTGATAATGAGAGGCTCATCACAATGTAAACCTATTGTTGTGAGTGCCATGATTAATCCATGATCGTAATGACCATCAACAATAATGCCGCCTTTATATCCATATGGATTGCCATAAATAATTAATTGGTCTAGCTTCTCTTCTGATCTAATCCCTATTTTGTCTAATTCCCGCCGAAAATCAGAAATTCTGTCTGATTCTTTATAGCGGATATGTTCAATGTTATAGAAAACGCTTTTACCGTCGGCAAACGCAGCTAATGCAGCAAGTGCTGGTACCGCATCTGGTGCCAGTGAACCATCGAAATCCTGCGCTTTTAGGGTTCCGCCAGATCGAATATTGAGACAATCATCCCTGATGAAGTTGATTTTCGTTCCACTGTTAATTAAATAATCCACCACCGCGCCATTACCTAATTCTTCCTCAAAGAAACCGTTTAGGGTGACATCAGAATTCAGTGAGGCGCAAAGTGCAAGGATTGCCGCTGTGCTGGCTGGATCAGCGCCGACGCTAAATTCTGATGGAATAAATCGATTTTTTCCTGTCGTAAAGAAATTACGGAATTTATCATCATATTCGATATTAATGCCCGCTTTGCGCAAATTATTAATTGTCGTGTGAACCATCGATGGTGCGGTAATTGTATCGATGACTTTTATTTGCAGATCTCGTTCACTAATGGCACCTAAGTAAAGTAGTCCACTCAGGAATTGAGAGCTCTTTCTGCATGAAATTTCAGTGTAACTACCGATGTTTCTACTTGATTTCATGCTTATCGGTAAAAGTGAATCAGGCCCAACTGAGGTGCACTGAATATTGAGTAATTTTAGTGCATTGACCATTTCTGATTGTGATCGTGTACCCAGGGAGTAACTGTATTCTGTAATAAATTCAGTATCAGGTAAATAACCGGCTACTCCCATTAATAGCCTTAATACAACGCCAGAATTACCTGGGTTAAAGATGATTTTTTTATTAATTTTTCTGATATCTATACCTTCTACGATTGTCCCTGTAATATCACTATTAAATGATGCCCCTAAACGGGAACAGTTTAATTTCATTGCTGTTGTATTGTTCCCTGATGCCATGTTATTTATTTTACTTGTACCTTCCGTTAATGATGCAGTCAGAATGGCGCGAGTTGAAGAACTTTTGGAGGCAGGTAAAGTTATTGAGCCATTTAATGATTTGGTTTTGTTTATTTCGATAAATGGCGGATGATTATTACCATAATAATTCATATTTTTGTCTCGCTTTTATACTGTTAGCTAACTTATTTTAGCTCCGAGAGAAGTTAAGGATTGGATAAATCCAGGAAAACCATCATCTAATTTATGTATATGATTAACCGTTGTTCGTTCTCTTGCCCCTAGTGATGCAATAATATTGGATGCGCAAATCCGATGATCATAGTAACTGAATATTTCGACGCCTCCGTTTAATGGTCCGTTACCATTGATCTTTATTTTGTTGAAAGTCCCAGTGTCATTAAAAATTAAATAACTTTTACCGCCCATCATGCGTATATTTTCGTTGATAATAAATGCGCGTTGACATTTATGATTGTTTATAGCATTAAGACCGGAAAATGTCATATCTCCATTGCCATTAATCGCTGCCGCGATAATGTTAGTGGCAACGGAAGGAAGTTCATTTAAGTAAATTTCATCTGTAATGGTGTTATGTTCCTCCTCCAGGCTGATATTAAGTTCATTCTTAATTGGGTTATAGTTTAAATTCATACCAAATTTTTTATATATGTTAAATAATACTCTTTCGTTAATGGTATTACCCAAATAATAACTTCTGATGGTGACTTTGCTTGGTCGATTAATACTTAATATTGACGAAGCAATGTAGCTTAGTGATGTGAAATCAGAGGGGATGTTAATAGTAATATCCCTTGGTTGATATTCAGTTGAAATAAATGTGCTGCCTATTCGCGTGATTTGACTTCCCAATAACGCCATCATGTTAATTGTTATATCGACATATCCATTCTTAGTTTCGCCGTTGTTGTTAATGATAATACTTTTCCCTTTCATAAATGGTGAAACAAGAAGAGAGAATGATAGAAATTGAGTACTCTTATTGAAGTTTAATGGCGATTGTGATGGATATATTCTTCTGGAAATAATGACAATATTTTCTTCTCGCTTTTCTGCAAATACATTCAGGTATGAAAAAAATGATTCATCATACAGACTTTCTCTGTTAAACAGTGAATCATTGCATTTTATATAAACTTCCTTTTCTGTTAGTGACGCTAAAGCGACACTGATTCTAAATAACATGCCAGAACCGTTAGCATTAATAATCCCATTACAATGATAGATTGGATGTGCCCCTTTCAATATGATGTGGTTTTCACTTCTGTCCAGAATTTGCAGACCAAATTGTTGTAAAGCAATAAGGAGATCTTCGGTTTCGGTACACCACGATATATTATTTACGGTTGTTGTTTCTTCATTCAATAGTGCTAATAGTAGCGCTCTTTGGATATGAGGCTTAGATGAGGGTATGACTATTTCCCCGTTAAGCGTGGAGCCGGGGAGCACGCTAATTTTATTCATGCCAAGCCTCCAGGTAGATCAATTACCATTGGTATTATTCTTTGATTTAACTATTTGCTATCGATAGCAATAGTTGTAATTTCAACGTAATGTTCTGGTTTTACCATCGATTTAACGGCAATAGTCGTATTGACCGGGCGTATATCGCCAAATTTTTCATTAAATGCTCGACAGTAATCATCAAAATGTTGGAAGTCTGTTAAATGTGTTACTGTGCTGACAACGTCAGTCAGTTCTGCATCAAGCTCTTTTAAATATTTCTCAATTTTTTCTATGATAAATAGAGTTTGCTCGTAAGCATTTTCCCCCATAACATTTCCATCACCATCTGAAGCGACACATCCTGCAATAAATATCTGATTACCAACTCTTTTTCCTCTTGAGTATCCCATTTTATTTTCCCACTGAGAGGGGCTAAATACTGTTTTTTTAATTTCATGAGATGACATAAATACTCCTATAAATGAAAATATATAAGAAGAAGATTTGGGAACAATAAATTAATTTAAACAATTTATTCCGTTAACTAAAAAATATCCGTAAATCAATGTAGTATTAATAAAAGTATATAAAGTCTGTTATGTCAAATAAAATTTTTTATTAAAATAGAATAATTGATTGTTTTTTTATTTTAAAAATGAATAACTATTTTATCTTGGCGGAAAAATTATTTTTATGAAAAAATTCTTTTTATTATTTAATTGGTTATGTATTAAAGAGCTGAATCTGGTTGTATTCTGGCGGTTTTTTTATTTGAAAGTCATCTTAGTTGGAACTATACATGATAATTAGGTTGTCTTAATTTTAATGAAATTTTTTATTATTAAGTAAAATTAGATGATTTCAGGAATGAAGAAAGTGTCATAAATTAATAAATATCAACTAACGATGGGGTAGATATGCGTGTTTTTATTTTTATTGAAGCAAGACCGGTTGAATGTTCGGCAATTGATTATATTAGAGATTTGGGATTTTCTCCTGTGTTATTGACTTCAATGGAATCAATGAATAAAGGATTATATGATGATTTAAGAAAGGAATTATTTGATAATATTTATTATGTTGATACGAGAAATAGTACAGATATCATTAATTTAATTAAAGATAACCGTATTCCTGTTGCTGCAATTTTAGGTTGCTATGATGATTTTATGATTGTGGCGTCTGAAGTAGCGTTAGAATTCGGTTTACCTCACCCGGATATAGATGGTTTGAGGAATGCATTTAGTAAGAAGAATGTCAGGGATATCTTAGCACAACATGGTTATGAGCAACCTGCTTACGAGGTTTTTTCTTATAATAATATTCCAGAAAATCCTAAGGTTCCTTTTCCGTTTGTAATTAAGCCACTTCGTGATGCGGGGGCTTATGGGGTATCACTTTGTAAATCTCAAGATGATTACCACCATGTGGTTTCAGAAATTTCATCTAATGGCACAATGTCAATGCTCGGTAAAGTTAATGAAGAGTTCTTGATAGAAGAGTTCCTGCAAGGAAATTTTTATGGGGCAGAATTAATTTATAGTCATGATGAATGGCATTTAATTGGTATCAATAGAATTTTCGTTTCTCCTGATGATGACCTGTGTATGATCGGCTTATCTCATCCTGCTGAATTGTCTGAATTTGAGTTTGCAATGGCTTGTAAGTTTGTTAAGGAGTGGGTAGCCGCGTTGGGATTACGGGGTGGTGCAATAAATGTAGAATTTATTTATACCTCTCGTGGGCCCGTATTAGTTGAAATCAATTTGCGCATAGCGGGTGCCAGAGCGGCTCAACAGATCTTCATGACCTCTGGGATTAATATGGTCAAATACTTGGTCGATTTTGTTTGTGGTATCGAAAGTTCTATATCACCAGCGTCGGAAATAGTTTATCCATTTGTCGCTGATGCATTTGTTTTTTATCGTGGTGAGGGGGTTGTCAATGATATTAGAATAGATACTGATATCCCTTATTTCATTTCCGCAGGGTTTAAAAAAACGCCTTTTACTATTTCGTTAAATAATCAAAGTTCATCGAAAAGTAAAAATTCATCAAAAAATAAAAATTTTGGTTCTATTGTCGGTTATGTTCTGGCTTATGGTAATAGTTGTGAGGAAGCGATGGAAAATGCGACACGTATTGCTAATAGCGTTCAGTTATACCCTATGGATTTCAAGATCGATCGCGACGGCAAGGTAACGAATTCCCGGGAGCATAGAGAACTATGTGACCGGGGTGAGTGAGTGCAGCCAACAAAGAGGCAACTTGAAAGATGACGGGTATAAAAATAAATTAATAAGAGATTATCACTATGGCTATTCTGATGGGGTTGATTTCAGCATTGTGTTGGGGGAGTACTGATTTTTTGGCAGGGCAAGTCGCAAGAAAAGTCGGCGTTGCTAAATCTTTATTCTACAGTCAGCTATTTGGTTTTTTTGTTTTATCGTTGTTGCTGTTTTTTTATTTTGAGATGTCGTTTGTTAATGCAAACTTTTTTCAACTGACCATCTGTGTTGTTGCTTCGGTTTGCAATTTAATGGCAATGGTGTTTCTGCTTAAAGCATTATCAATCGGCAAAGCCTCGATTGTCGCGCCGATTGTTTCGCTTTATGGTGCTATTACCACGATTTTGTCACTGATAAATGGGAAACCAATGACCGCTTTGGTTTTGTTTAGTCTATTTATTTGTGTTGTTGGGGCCTGTCTAACCAGTATACCGAAATCAAAAGATGGACAACGAGAATCATCCGGTTCAATTGTCTTTGCACTTTTGTCTTCACTGATGTTTGGTTTAGGCTTCTGGTTGCAAGGGGAATTTGCTGTTAGAGATCTGGGTGTTATCAATGCATTATGGGTTTACTATTTAACCGCTGTGGTTGTTTTATTTCTCACGCTATTAAAAAAAGGAAACTTATCATTACCGCCGATTTCAATTATCTCTCTGGTTTTTTCAATTAGTTTCTTTAGTCTGATCGGGTTTGCTTCATTAGCTTATGGTTCTGCAACGGGACATGTTGCCGTTGTTACTGTTCTGAGTTCATTGGCAAGTGGAGTTACCGCTTTATTAGGCTTTTTTATTCGCGGAGAACGGTTGAGTCGAATTCAGTGGATTGGTATTGTGATAATAATAACCGGTGTCATTCTTTTGAAATTATGACATTGATAATAGCTTGTTTCCCCGAAGGATTCGGGGAAATAGTGAGGTATGATATTGATTAATAATAATCAGCACTAAGTTGATTATTTCATCTGATGATTTTCGCTTTTCTCTATTATGACCTTTTTATTTTGCTGATGATGTTCTAATGCCGCTATGGATGAGTAAATGAAACGGCCAAATAAAATCAGAAAGCTGATAAGTAAAACCAATTTAATTATCTGAGATCGCTTCTTTTTTTTCATTGTCTGATATCTTTATATTGATTCCTCGGCTATTTCTAATTGCCAACCCGCAACGTTATGCCAGTAACCTTGCTCTTTTTCCAGATCAAGCTGCATCAGGGTGTTTTCTGATAAATAATTGTAAGGCAGGTAGAGAGCCCAATGACTATCATCAGTAACCAGTCTGAGTGATTCAGGAATGGTTGTGGATTGGCGTTGATTATTGAGTAAAGTTGCCAGACGCAGGATTTGAATTAATGGCAGATACTGTTTTTTCTTGAATAAATTGAATCTTGGTAAATCATCCAGTTTTATTGTCTTACGATGACAGCGAACCAAGGTTGCCAGCAGTAATTGTTGTTCTTGATTAAAGCCGGGTAAGTTGGTGTTTTGCAGAATATAGGCAGAGTGTCGCTGTAATCCGCTTAAGTTAATACTTAATCCAACTTCGTGTAACATTGCCGCCCAGTGTAAAATCGCTTCGAGTTGAGGTTGCACTAGTTTAGGGTTCTGGATTGCCCACTGTTGGTAAAGTGTTTCAGTCGTATGAAGTACACGCTTTGCCTGTTCTCTGTCGATATTATAGTGTTCAACCAGGCTTCTTGCGGTTCTCTGGCGGATATCTTGATGACGGAAACGGCCTTCCATTTCATATAAAACGCCTTCACGTAGCGCGCCATCTGAGAGTTGTAATGCTTTTATATGCAGGGCATCGAATATACCGCATAAGATAGCCAAACCAGGAATAAAAAAGTGTTTACGATCATCCGATAGTCCGGGTAAGTCGAAGGTTTTTAATTTCTTGAATTTGAGTATTTCTTTGACCAACATCTCCAGCCGTTCAGGGGTGATTAATCCGTCCTTTTCCCCCATTGCGACCAGCACTTCATACACCGCTTTAATGGTCCCGGATGCCCCAAGCGCTGAATTCCAGCCAGTGATGCGGTACTGCCACGAGAGATTTTCCAATTTTTGTGCAGCTTCAAGCCGCGCTCGACGGAATTTTTCTGCGCTAATTTCGTCATCGGGAAAGAATTGGTGGGCGAAACTAATGCATCCCATTCGGCGGCTTTCTACTAATAATGGTTCAAAATTTTCCCCAATGATCAATTCAGTGGAGCCGCCGCCAATATCAATCACCAGTTTACGGTTTTTTTCTGGTTGTGTATGTTCTACCCCCATATAGATCAGACGAGCTTCTTCATGGCCGGAAATAATTTCAATCGGGTAGGGGATAACGTCTTTAGCACGTTTGATAAATTCTTTGGCATTGCTGGCTTCACGTAAGCTGTGAGTGCCCACCAGACAAACGTTATCAGCAGGAAAGCCTTGTAACCGTTCAGCAAATAAAGCCAGACAGGCAAGACCGCGTGTTATTGCTTCTTCGCTTAATTGATTGTTGTTATCAAGACCGTCGGCAAGATGGACCCGTTGTTTTAAGCGACCTAAAATCTGAAAGGCGTCGTTAACAATTCGGGCAATAATCATATGAAAACTGTTTGAACCCAGATCAATAGCCGCAATTTCTATTGGTCTGGGCGTCGGCTTGTCATGTGTTAGCGGCATAAATTAAGCTCTTGGTTCAGGTTGTTCGAGGGCTTTTATATAGTCATAAATAGCGAGTTGTGCCCGGATTTTCCGCTTATTACCCCGTGGCACGTAACTATTGCTCAGTTCTTTATCGACGTAACGGGCTTTTACCGTATCGTTGAATTGTAATTCGAGAATGTCCAGTACCCGTTGTTTTAATTGTGGATCAAGCAGGCAAACCGCAACTTCAATTCGGTAGTCGATATTACGGGTCATCCAATCAGCAGACGAGAGAAAGACTTTTTCGTCGCCGTCATTAGTGAATACGTAAACCCGATCATGTTCGAGAAAACGGTCAACGATACTGGTGATCTGAATATTTTCGCTAAATCCTGGCTGGTTGGGCACCAGTGAGCACATACCACGTATCAGTAGGCGTATTTTTACCCCTGCCTCCGAAGCGTCATATAGGCGGTCCACCAGCTCTTTATCAACCAGGTTATTGATCTTTAACGTAATACCTGCGGGCTTATTCGCTCTGACATTGGCGATTTCCTGTGAAATAAGCTGGTTGAGCATTGCGCGGGAATTTTGCGGCGAAACCATCAGGTTTTCAAATTTGACCGGGCGGTAAGGATTCTCAATAAAGTTGAATACCCGGCGCACTTCGTTAGTAATTTTGGGATTTGCTGTCAGCAAGGAGTAGTCGGTGTAGAGGCGAGCGGTTTTTTCATTAAAATTGCCGGTACCAATATGGGCATAGCGAACAATTTCTTCACCTTCCAGACGGGAAATAAAAAACAGTTTTGCGTGAATTTTTAGTCCCGGTGCTGAGAAAATAACATGTACACCCGCTTCGGTTAGCCGTTTGGCCCAATGAATATTGGCTTCTTCATCAAATCGAGCCTGTAATTCAACCACGACGGTCACTTTTTTACCGTTATGGGCAGCATGGATCATGGAATCAATAATGCGGGAGTCTTTTGCTACCCGATAAATATTGATCTTGATGGAAAGTACACTTGGATCGAAAGAAGCCTGACGTAATAATTCCAGCACATGTTCAAAGGTGTGATAGGGATAATAGAGCAGCACATCTTGTTCACGAATCGCATCAAAACCATTGCGGAAATTATCAAACCAAGTGTGCCGTAATCTCGGTAAAGGTTTATTGAGTAGGTTTCTCTTCCCCTCATTGGGGAATTTAATGAAATCTTTAAAATTGTGATAGCGTCCGCCGGCAATCACCGAGTCATTGTTTGACAAGCCAAGTTTGCTACGCAGTAACCCCACCATTTCATCTGGCATTTCTCGTTGATAAACGAATCTTACTGGTTCCGCTGTCAGCCGTTGTTTCAGCGTGGATGACATTAGTTCGAGCAAGCTTGATTCCATCTCTGTTGCTAAATCATATTCAGAATCACGGGTCATTTTCATTGAATAGGCGTTCAGTGAATCATAATCGAAAAAGCCTTTGAAAATTTCATCAAGACAATAACGCATAATATTGTCTAGCAGGATCATTGACTTGCGGCGGTGTGGCATTTCAGGCGGCAAGTTAACAAAACGTGGCACCTTATCTGACGGAATTTCCAATAGTGCATATTGAATATTCTGGCCGTGGACAATTTCAACTGCCAGATAAGTGTAGTCATCTTTTAGAAATTCAACCAGGTTGGTTTCTGGATTGATCAGAATTGGCGTAATGTGTGGCCGCAGATGTTGACGAAAATATTGACGTAACCAGATTTGTTGATTTGGTGAAATTTGTCGTTCATTGATGAGAAAAATTTGATTGCGAGCTATTTCTAGTAGCAATTCATTATAGAGCACATCAAATTCTTGATCGGTTTTAGCCACTTTAGCTTGAATTTTTTTCAATACATTTCGAGCGCTGGTGGCCGATCCTCGTTCTTCATTGATTAATATTCGCCGTTTCACATCAGCAAAACGGACTTTGTAAAATTCATCCAGATTATTGGAGTAAATACCAAGAAACCGCATCCGTTCTATTAATGGATTGCTCTTATCCGCTGCTTCTTGAAGCACACGTTCGTTGAATGATAACCAACTCAGTTCTTTCTCGGTATAGAGCCTGTCTTGGGACATGGTTACTCCAGGTGTTGAGGTAAAAGTATTGAAACTTTGAATACGACGGGGCGTCGTTTGTCGCTATCTTATCGTCAGTATCTGCTGACTCATTTTTTCATCTTCCTTAGATGCAAAATATTGATGTTGGAAAACGCACATGCGAATGGCGGTGCGGTAACTGCCATTAATAAAGAATTCGTCTATTAATTCGCCCTCAGTATAGAAACCTAGTTTATTATAGATGTGAATGGCCTTGACATTCTCTTTATCAACAATCAGGTAGAGTTTATACAGATTAAGTACGGAAAATGCATATTCCATTGCCAGTTTTGCCGCTTTGGTTGCATGGCCTTGGCCCTGATAGGCGGGATCGATAATAATCTGAAATTCTGACCGGCGGTGGATATAGTCGATTTCGACTAATTCAACCAAACCAACTTTGGCGTCAGAACTTGCGATAATAAACCGGCGCTCGCTCTGATCGTGAATATGTTTGTCATAGAGATCGCTCAGTTCAACGAAAGCTTCATAAGGTTCTTCGAACCAGTAACGCATGACGCTAGCATTGTTATCTAATTGATGGATAAAAGGCAGATCTTCCCGCTCAAGGGGACGTAACCTAACAGGTGGAGTATGAGAACCACCAGACATTTGACACCTCAATGTTATGTTTTTAATAAAAAAGGAACATAATTAATATAGTTCGCAGTGCCGGGTATGTTACCACAGCACTGTAATTAGCCGTTAATATACCCGTTATCTTTCAAGTTGCCTCTTTGTTGGCTGCACTCGCTCACCCCGGTCACATAGTTGCCTATGCTCCCGGGGATTCACTCCCTTGCCGTCGCGATCCATCTTGAAATCCATAGGGTTTAAATAGATTATTCTGCGGCATAGCCTTCTGGAGGGAGGATCTTTCCATCCAGATACGCTTTGCCATTAACCATACTTAGGCGCCCTTCGATAAACCAGTTGATAACTAATGGATAGATGTTGTGTTCCTGAGTCTGAACCCGTTTAACAACCTCATTTTCCTGATCATCGGCAAAAATAGGAACTTTAGCTTGCAAGATCACCGGGCCGCCATCCAACTCTTCTGTCACAAAATGGACGGAAGTGCCGTGTTCTGTATCTCCATTCGCTATCGCTTTGCGGTGAGTATGCAGACCAGGATATTTGGGTAACAGAGAAGGATGAATATTTAACAGGCGGCCAAGATAGTGCTGAACAAAGTCTGGCGTCAGAATACGCATATAACCCGCGAGGACCAGCAAATCTGGTTGATACTGATCAATCACGTGTTTTAGCGCTTCATCATAAGCCTGACGATCTGCATAGTTTTTCGGGCTAATAACATGGGTGGGAATATCCGCCTGTTGAGCGCGTAACAGACCGTAAGCGTTTGCGCTATTACTCAATACCGCGCAAACCTGCCCATTGATTCTGTTCTGCTGGCAGGCGTCAATCACCGCCTGGAGATTACTGCCACTGCCAGAGATGAGTACAACGATATTTTTCATTTAATGACGACCTGTTGTTCACCCTCTTTCAGTGTCGCGATAGTGCCGATTTGCCAGGCTTTTTCACCGGCCGTAGTGAGTAATTCAATCGCGTGTTCAACGGCTGTTGGTGGTAATGCAATCACCATTCCAACACCACAGTTGAATGTACGGTACATTTCATGACGGCTGACATTGCCTGTCTGTTGCAGCCAGTTAAATATGGCCGGCCATTGCCAACTGGATTCGTTAATCTGTGCTTGGGTATTTTCAGGCAGAACACGCGGAATATTCTCCCAGAAACCGCCACCGGTTAGATGAGCAATAGCGTGAATATCAACCTGTTCAATCAAGGATAAAAGGGATTTCACATAAATTTTTGTCGGGGCGAGTAGGTGATCTGCCAATGATTTACCTTCAAGCTCTGTTGCTTCTGGATCGGTGTTGTTGACGGCCAGAATTTTACGTATCAGAGAATAGCCGTTTGAGTGAGGGCCACTGGCGGCGAGGGCAATCAAGGCATCACCCGCCTGAACTTTACTGCCATCGATAATTTCTGATTTTTCAACCACGCCAACGCAGAAGCCGGCAACATCATAATCTTCACCGTGGTACATCCCCGGCATTTCTGCGGTTTCACCACCAACCAGAGCACAGCCGGATAATTGACAGCCTTCTGCGATACCGCTGATAACGCTGGCAGCCGTATCAACATCCAGTTTCCCGGTTGCATAGTAATCAAGGAAAAACAGGGGTTCCGCACCTTGAACAACCAGGTCATTGACACACATTGCAACTAAGTCAATGCCAATAGTGTCATGGCGTTTGAGATCCATTGCCAGACGCAACTTGGTGCCGACACCATCAGTACCAGAAACCAGAATTGGCTCACGGTATTTTTGTGGTAATGCACATAAAGCGCCAAACCCACCTAAACCGCCCATAACTTCTGGGCGACGGGTCTGTTTTACAACACCTTTAATACGGTTGACTAAGGCATTACCGGCGTCGATATCGACACCGGCATCTTTATAACTGAGAGAGGTTTTGTTGGTCACTCGAAGCCCCCAAGGCGGTTGCGTTTGATAAATTAAGACAGAATAGTAACAATTCTAACAGTCTAAGCAAACGTTTGCGAGACTCTTATTTAGGATCTTAGTTCGCGGCAATTAGGGCTATGTTTAATGAAAATCAACGGATTGGTAGTGGTGTTATGGGTAAAAGACGGTATAATCTCGCCGTTTTTTTGTCTGCTGGCGACATGACATACAGTAGGAGAGGTCCATGAAGATCGTTGAGGTGAATCACCCACTTGTTAAACATAAACTCGGCCTGATGCGAGCGCATGATATCAGCACCAAACGCTTCCGTGAACTGGCCGCAGAAATTGGAAGCCTTCTGACTTATGAAGCAACTTCTGATTTAGAAACAGAAAAAGTCACTATTGATGGCTGGTGTGGCCCAGTAGCAGTTGAGCAGATTAAAGGTAAAAAAATAACCGTCGTACCTATTCTGCGTGCGGGATTGGGGATGATGGATGGTGTATTGGAGAATGTTCCTAGTGCCCGGATCAGCGTCGTAGGGGTTTATCGTAATGAAGAAACCTTAGAACCTGTCCCTTATTTTCAGAAATTGGCTTCCAATATTAATGAACGTATGGCGCTGGTGGTTGACCCCATGTTGGCAACCGGTGGTTCCATGATTGCAACTATCGATTTACTGAAAAAAGCAGGCTGCCAGTCGATTAAAGTGCTAGTTTTGGTGGCTGCTCCTGAAGGTATTGCCGCGTTGGAAAAAGCCCATCCTGATGTGGAACTGTATACAGCTTCTATTGATGAGAGACTCAATGAACAGGGATACATTGTTCCTGGCTTGGGGGATGCAGGCGATAAAATATTTGGTACGAAATAATAAGTTAGCCGACTTTTGAGTCGGCTTTTTTTTGGTTCTGACGCGATAATATTAAGAGGATAAATAAGATGACCCGTCGCATTATTGGGGTAGATGAGCGGCCTCCTTTTTTACAGACCATTCCACTCAGCTTCCAGCATCTTTTTGCTATGTTTGGTGCGACGGTATTGGTGCCGATTTTGTTTAAAATCAACCCAGCGACAGTTCTGCTATTTAATGGTATCGGTACATTGTTGTATCTGGTGATTTGCAAAGGAAAGGTTCCGGCGTATTTGGGATCGAGCTTTGCTTTTATTTCACCGGTCTTATTGTTGTTGCCTCTGGGATATGAATTAGCTTTGGGTGGTTTTATTATATGTGGCGTGCTGTTTTGTCTGGTTTCACTGATTGTTAAGGTGGCAGGGCGAAGTTGGATTAATGCGCTGTTTCCACCTGCGGCAATGGGGGCGATTGTTGCTGTTATCGGTCTGGAACTTGCCGGTGTTGCGGCTGATATGGCAGGTTTGCGTCCGGCGGAAGGTGCCGATGTTGATTCAACAACATTGACCATTTCTCTGGTAACACTGGCGGTAACCGTTCTTGGTTCAGTTATGTTCCGTGGATTCTTGGCTATCATCCCGATTCTTATTGGCGTATTGGTAGGTTATGCGTTGGCGTTCCTGATGGGCGTAGTTGATCTGACGCCGGTACGTGAAGCGCCGTGGTTTGCATTGCCAACTTTTTATACACCACGTTTTGAATGGTTCGCTATTATGACTATCTTGCCTGCGGCGCTGGTTGTCATAGCTGAACATGTTGGTCATTTAGTTGTAACGGCGAATATTGTGAAGAAAGATTTGCTAAAAGAGCCGGGTTTGCACCGTTCTATGTTTGCAAATGGTTTTTCAACCGTGATTTCCGGTTTCTTTGGTTCAACGCCAAATACGACTTATGGCGAGAATATTGGTGTCATGGCAATTACCAAAGTTTACAGTACCTGGGTTATTGGTGGTGCTGCGGTGCTGGCGATTTTGCTCTCCTGCGTCGGTAAATTGGCGGCAGCAATTCAGGCCGTGCCGGTTCCGGTCATGGGAGGTGTCTCGCTGTTGCTTTATGGCGTTATTGGTGCGTCAGGTATTCGAGTGCTGATTGATTCAAAAGTAGATTACAACAAAGCACAAAATCTTATCCTGACTTCCGTGATTCTTATCATCGGCGTCAGTGGGGCGAAAATTAATATCGGTGTTGCTGAACTTAAAGGCATGGCGCTGGCAACGATCATAGGTATCGGTATGAGTTTGATTTTCCGTCTGGTCACGGTTTTCCGTCCCGAAGAACGATATATTGAATCTTCCGTTGAATCTGTTAAGCACGGTAAATAATAGGGTAATAAACTTGGGCTGATTTCCCCGCTTTGAGTAGTTTTCATTATGAAGAGGCGGGGATGATGGTCATTATTTTATTCGTAAGGGAGGCAGGAAAGTAAATGTTCGCCACCGAGGTTACAAAGTTAGTTAGCGATATCTATTAGTCAGAAATAGCAGATATCGCTTTAATTTTATGCTTGTTCTGATTTCAAATTAACTCATCAGGTACCGCTTATTCATTGGAATTGCGGCAGATAATCACGGTTTATCGTTAATATGTCATCCAATAGTGGTGAAGCAATGTCTATATCGGCAACCAGTGGGTTGGTGATCAGTGCCAACAGTGCAGCATTGCGATCGCCATGAATCGCTGCTTTGATCGTTAAGCGTTCATAGGTTTTTATCTGTTGTGTCAGAGCATACATACTGTCAGGCAGGCGGCCGAACGTCAGCGGGTGGGCGCCTTCTGCATTAATAATACAGTTGGTTTCAATGACAGCATCGTCCGGTAAACCTCGAATAGCACCGTGGTTTGTGGTATTGACGACCAATTGGCTATCGAGATTGTTATGAATGGCGCAAATCAGATCCAGTGCAACCTCAGAATAGAATGCACCACCGCGGAAACTGAGTTGTTCTGGCTTGTGATCGAGTTCTGGATCAGCATACAGTTCAAATAGTTCCTGTTCTACTTTCATGACTTGTTCTGCTCGTGTGCCTTGTTCGAATGCAGCCTCGCGCTCTTCCTGTAACATATTGCGGGCTTGGTAGAAGTAGCGGTGATAAGGGCAGGGTATCGCGCCTAGAGCCTTGAGCAGTGGTGGAGGCCAGGGCGCCTCTTGAATATTATTCATGGTTAAGACTGCACCATTGCATAGCATATCAAGTACCTGTTGAGTTTTATCCTGACCTGCAACCAGTACTTGATGTACCCAGACCATATGATTCAGCCCGGCAAAGCGTAACTGCACATCCTGATAAGGGCGTTGTAGCATATTAGCTATCATGTGATGCATTGTGACCGGGACATTACATAGGCCGATAATTTTTGCTTTGCTATAGCGGGAAATCGCTTCGGTAACGATCCCGGCTGGATTGGTGAAGTTAATAATCCACGCGTCTGGTGCAAGTTTTTCAACTTTATGGGCAATATCCAGCAAAACGGGGATGGTACGTAATGCTTTGGCAAAGCCGCCTACGCCGGTAGTTTCCTGACCGATCAAGCCATATTTTAGCCCCAGACGCTCGTCCGCGGCGCGAGCCGGAAGCTGGCCGACACGCAGTTGAGTTAAAATAAAATTGGCGCCGCGAATGGCGTTATCGGGTGTGAAATGGATGCTGACAATAACGTGTTCCATGCCGTGACGAGCTAACATACGGCGAGTAAGCGCGGCGATAATTTCTACTTTCTGTTTTCCACTGTCAATGTCAACCAATGCCAGTTCAGATAATGGAATGTTTTTTTGGTGTTGAATAAGCCCTTCGACTAATTCAGGTGTGTAGCTGCTACCGCCACCAATAACGGCTATTTTGATTCGTTTCATATCTTTTCCTCTTGCGATGGTATTCGGCGATAGAGTTCAATCATATCGCTGGCAAGATCTTGAATAACCATTGCGTTCATTAAATGATCTTGCGCATGGACGGTGATGAGATTGACAGGTAATTTACCGCAGCCTTCATCCAATCCGATGAGGGTAGTTTGAATCGTGTGTGCTTCTTTGATTGCCTGCTGGGATTCTGCCATCAGTGTTTGTGCTGTTTGAAAGTCACCGTTTCTGGCATGTTGTAATGCCATTAGTGCATGACTGCGTGCGCTTCCAGCATGAACCAGCAGTTCTACAATCGTTTTTTCTAAATCAATCGTTTTTTCTAAATCCATGTGTAAAGCCTCCGAAAATTAGGGTTGGGATTGAGTTTCTACACCAGTGGATGCTGTGTTTTCTCGCTGTTTATCTTCTTCGTTGACCAACTGTTTTTCATAAATTTTGAAGAAGGGATACCAGATAAAGAGGTCGATTATCGTGAGTATGATCACTAGCACTGCCGCACGATAATCCCAGGCGGCGGAAATCATTGCGCCGAATGGCGCCGGTGTAGTCCAGGGCGAAATGGCGACCATTTTATGCACCAGGTCAAGATGCAGGACGCTGTAGGACAATACTGCATTGACCAATGGCACAACCAGTAATGGAATGAATAAGGTTGGATTCATCACAATCGGTGAGCCAAACAGTAGTGGTTCGTTAATATTGAATATGGACGGAACCACGCTCAGTTTTCCGATAGTACGCAAATGTATAGAACGGCTGCGCAGATAAAGAATCGCCAGAACCAGTGTAGAACCAGAGCCACCAATACAGATATAAAACGACCAGTAAGGGTCAGTAAAAATGTGTGTTGTAGCAGTACCTTGAGCCATTAATGTTGCATTGGCAGCAATATTTGCCATAAAAATAGGGGCCATCAAGCCAGTGACAATATTAGCGCCATGAATACCGGCAAACCACAGTAGGTTAGAAATGAGTAGTGCCAATATAATGGCAGGCAGAGTATCACCGACAGAAATGAGTGGGTGGAACATCTGCATTATGGCTGCGGGAATAAGTAGATTGAATTCACTCTGTAATAGCAAGCTGACGGGATAAACTGTCAGCAAGATACCTATAACTGGGTACAGAAGTTCAAAAGAACGGGCGATTGCTGGTGGCACTTGTGTTGGCATTCGAATGGTGATGTTATATTTTTTTAGTAAACGCGTTAATTCAACTGACCAGATAGCGCAAATTAATGCGGTAAATACACCTGTGCCACCAAGGAAATCGAGTGCTATTTTGTTTTCTATTTGTGGTGCTGCTGCTAGCAAAAACGCCATTAGTGACAGTAAAGCCGAAGTTAACCCGTCCAGACCGTAGGATTTAGCTAAACTGTAGGCGGTACCGACCGAAACAAAGACACTCATTAATCCCATCGTCATAAAGTAAGGCATTGTGATGGTGTCCCAGTGAGTTTTGGCAAAGGACAACCAAGCTTGGCCGAATGAGGATGCAGTCTGTAAATCGAAGGGTGGGTTTGCCACAATTAACATTATGCTGCCGATGATCAAAAATGGCATGGCTGAGATAAAGCCGTCACGCATTGCTGTAATATGCCGCTGGTTACCGATTCGCCCGGCAAATGGGATAATGTGGTTTTCTAAAACACGCATAAAAGAGGTATAGAGACTCATGAGGGTACTCCGCGTGATGATGAAATTGCTTATTCCAACAGGCTTAATGCCTTATCGAGAACCTTATCACCACGAAGAGTGCCATAATCCATCATGTCAATAACGTCTATTGGTTTACCAAGTGGTTTGGCGATAGCGGAAAAATGGGCTAATTGATACCTCACCTGTGGGCCGAGTAAAACAACGTCAGCGTCGGCTATCATGTGTTCTAATTCAACCGTGGGAACAGCCTTGATCTCAATGTCCAATGCCCGTTTTATCACTTCTGCCTGCATGCGTTGTACCAGCATGCTGGTGGACATACCGGCCGCACAACACAATAGGATTTTTTTCATTGTTCAATCTCCAGTTTGTTATATCGTTTCTTATGGGATAAGTGGTTGCTGAGAACTTTCACTTTTTATTAAGACTAGCAACTTATGTTAAATATGTTGCGATTTTGTTCGCATATTAATCAAGAATAGTTTAAGGAATAGGGATGGGATGTGATCTTCGTTTGTATTGTATATACCCGTCATCTTTCAAGTTGCCTCTTTGTTGGCTGCACTCACTCACCCCGGTCACATAGTTATCTATGCTCCCGGGGATTCGCTCCCTTGCCGCCGCGATGCATCTTGAAATCCATAGGGTATTAGTGTGAAAATTTTAGTTATGGAATTAAAGGTTTCGGTTTTTTGTCAGAAGTGCTCCGACAACCGCTGGAGGAAATGATGAATGATTATAAAGTGAAAGAAAAAATGCCAGTATTAATCCCAGAAGCAGATTTCGATATCAAACTTAACATGACAGAGAAAAATGTAGAACACACTCAGGCTTTCATTGAACGCGGGGTGAAAGACTTTTCGTTGCCTGGATTGGTTACTCCATATGGTTACCGTTTACTGACATCTGTTTCTGGCAATCAATATAGATTGGTGACTGATGTAGATATGCCGGAGACGGTTTATGCGGTAAAGCTCGAATTTATGGAGCATATTGTTCCATCGAAGAGAGCATGCACACAGATACTTGTGTGGCGTACAGTTCTTCCTCAACATGACGGAGCAGTGAGAGGCTTGCCGCAAGAGTTTTTTAGGTTTTTCCTTGAAAGATACTCCATTATTGTGTCTGACAGTGAGCAAACGCTAGATAGACATAGGTTTTGGGAGCGTATGATTGCTTGGGCTATCAGTATTAATGGCTATCATGTGTATGTTTCTGATGGCACCAAAGAAGAGCGTCCACTGAACTTGATTACCTCATGGGATGACTTTTATGTAACCTGGGCTAATTATTGCTGGGGTCATGATAAGGATTATCACTACCATCGCCTTTTTGTTATCAGTAAAGAGCTATTACATTGATCTCTGCTAAGAATGAATAAAACTCACTATCTGATGGCTTTTTCTTGAATAATATAGCTCTTGAATAACATAATTCTTAAATAACATAGGACTGAAAACTTAAATTTTTCCTGTTCTTACATGCGGAATATTTTATAGGAATTTGCGGTCCATTCTGTGTTATGACGAAATATTATGCGCGTATGAGCCTGAAAAGGGTTTAACCTATTGAATCCTAAAAATAGTTTTTTTATTATTTACCTATACAGTTCATTTACAACTATTTTCTGTGATAAACTTGTTGGCGTTTATTACCAGCTCTGTTTGAGGTGCTTCTGAACACGCCATCGCAGCTTTCGTTACCTTTGTATCTTCCCGATGATGAAACTTTTGCCAGTTTCTTTCCGGGGGAAAATGCCACCTTGTTAGCTGCAATCAAATTGGCCATTAATCAGCCGCATGGCAGCTATATTTATTTTTGGTCCCGTGACAGTGGGGGCCGAAGTCATTTGTTGCATGCCGCCTGTGCTGAATTGTCCCTGAAAGATGAAGCTGTGGGTTATGTTCCGCTGGATAAACGTGCTTATTTTATCCCTGAAGTGCTTGATGGCATGGAACACTTATCACTGGTTTGTATTGATAATATTGAGAGTATTGCTGGTGATGAAGAGTGGGAAATGGCAATCTTCAATCTTTATAATCGTATTCTAGAGATCGGTCGCACATGTTTGCTTATTAGCGGCGATCGCCCACCTCGCCAGATTAATC
Source organism: Photorhabdus sp. RM96S (assembly GCF_042879335.1). NCBI lineage: Bacteria > Pseudomonadati > Pseudomonadota > Gammaproteobacteria > Enterobacterales > Morganellaceae > Photorhabdus > Photorhabdus sp. RM96S. The sequence goes on from NZ_JBHFKT010000010.1 coordinate 89,321, forward strand.
TTAAGTTACCTGATTTGGCTTCTCGTCTGGATTGGGGGCAAATTTATAAATTACAACCGCTTTCTGATGATGAGAAATTACAAGCCTTGCAATTGCGAGCGAAGTTACGCGGCTTTGAATTGCCAGAAGATGTAGGGCGCTTTTTACTGAAAAGATTAGACAGAGAAATGCGGACTTTGTTTATGGCATTGAATCAGTTAGATCACGCTTCGATAGTGGCCCAGCGCAAGCTGACGATTCCATTTGTGAAGGATATTTTGTACCTTTGAAGATGATGGTGGTGTCACCATCATCACATCTATACCCGTTATCTTTCAAGTTGCCTCTTTGTTGGCTGCACTCACTCACCCCGGTCACATCGTTATCTATGCTCCCGGGGATTCGCTCCCTTGCCGTCGCGATCCATCTTGAAATCCATTGGGTATATTCTTATCAATCAAGAAGTTCTTTTACTTTTTCCGGTGGGCGCCCAAGCCTAGCTTTATCACCGCAAACTACGATCGGGCGTTCAATCAGTTTAGGATTGGCAATCATCGCTTTTAGTAAATCATGCTGACTGAGTTTTTCATCAGCCAGATTCAACTCTTTGTATAGCTCTTCTTTCGTTCTCATCAATTGGCGTGCATCATGAAAACCAAGCTGTTCTAGCAGAATAGATAATTGCTCTACAGCGAGAGGAGCCTCCAGATAGAGAATAATCTGTGGTTTAATTCCCCGTTCTTCAATAAGAGCCAAAGTTTCACGGCTTTTGGAGCAGCGGGGATTATGATAAATCGTCACCTGTTGCATGAGAATTCCTTAACGTTTGTATTGACTGTAACGCTGTTGTAGCTGGCGTAATTGATCGATACGAGCATCATAACGTGCTTGATCGTAGCTGCCTAATTTTACGAGTGCGCTGGCACTACTGAGGTATTTGATGGCATTGTCAAACTGACCGCGAAGTGCCATTTCTTCAGCATGTGCTGATAATTCTTCATGGCGTTTTCCTTGTTTGGCGGCAGCTTCGGCTATCAGGTGCCAACCGTTGGGATCATCTGGATTATTGAAGGTATAGCGATGAAGCAGTTTTAAAGCCTGTTGATATTGTTTTGCGTGAATAAGTGCATTAGCGAGATTGATTTGCAATACCAAATTGTCCTTTTGTTTCTGCAAAGCGTTCTGTAACCGGGTGATAGCCTGAGCAATTCGGTTCTGTTCAATGTCGATATCAGTTATTGTGTCAATGAACCAGACATTATCCGGTTGTTTTGCTAACAGTGGTTCCAGAATAGCCCGTGCCTCAGTGTATTTTTTATCTTGAGAAAGCAAGATTGCCCGGCCATAAGCGGCGGCAAGTTGCTCTTTAGCTGTGCCTCTTCGATAATTTTCTAAAATTTGCTCAAGATAGCCGCGTTGCTCGGTGGTGTACATGCCCATAACACGAACTCTGGCGAACAGAAAATCTTGAGATTGTGGAATGTTCTGGGCCGGGTATTGATTAGCGCGGTTACGTGCATCAGCAAGGCGGCTGTCAGGTAACGGGTGAGTGAGTAACATTTCTGGTGGCTTAGAACTGTAACGGGTTTGATCTACCATGATTTGCATAAAATCTGGCATACCTTGAGGATCAAAGCCAGCTTTGCGTAATGTCTGCATGCCAATACGATCAGCTTCTTGTTCATTGGATTGAGTAAAACTGATCATGCCTTGTTGTATACCGGCAATAGTGCCGCTGAGGGCTGCCATCCCTGCTTGTGGGCTAGCCATTAGCAAAAGAATAGAACCCAACGTACCTGCCCAGGCTAGCGGTGCTGTACGTTGCTGATCTTCCATCATTCGTGCCAGGTGGCGTTGAGTAACGTGGGAAATTTCGTGAGCCATTACGGAGGCAAGCTCGCTTTCATTACGGCTATAACGAAAAAGTGCAGCATGGAGTACTACATTACCGCCAAAGAAAGCATAAGCATTGATATTCGGGTTATCAATCAGATAGAAATGGAAAGGCGTTTTAACTGAGTCTGCATGAGCCACTAACCTTTGTCCAAGGGCATTAATGTATTGTGTCAATAATGGGTCATAAATCAGCGGAGCATTGTCACGCATCTGGCGAACGTAGAAATCGCCCATTGCCAGTTCCTGATTGATGCTCAGGATTGAACCTGCCGTGGTACCGATATCCGGCAATGAATCTTCAATGGAGGCGCTGAGAACAGGGGAGCTTGTTAGCAACAATGTACTGATTAATATTGCTGTCAGAGATTGATTAGACATTATTTTCATAAAACAAAAATGCTCTCATTTGACCATCGTTTTAGATAATGCGTGTATGATAAACAAGGGTACCTTAAAATTAATCAATTTTTAAGAAAAATAGAAATATGAATATTGCTATCAAGGAGCCTGGTCAATGCTGGATATGATTATACAGTGGTATCGCCGTCGGTTTACTGATCCGCAAGTTATTGCGTTATTTGTCATCTTGTTGGCAGGGTTTTGCATTATTTATTTCTTACATGGCATTTTGACACCTTTGCTGGTGGCGATTGTTCTTGCCTATTTGTTGGAATGGCCAACGGCTAAACTTGAAAGACTGGGATGTTCGCGCACAGTGGCTGTTTGTATTGTGCTGATTATTTTTTCCAGTATTAGTTTGTTGGTCATCTTGATTGTGGCGCCAACTGTATGGCAGCAGGGAATTAATCTGTTGTCAGATATACCCAATATGATTAATCGGTTTAATGAATATGCCCAGACATTACCAGCCCGTTATCCGGCTTTGGTTGATGCTGGCATCATTGATATGATGGCCGAAAATTTGCGCAGTAAGATTTCAACTGCCGGAGAGTCTGTAGTGAAATTTTCGGTGGCTTCACTGATTGGTTTGTTAACGCTGGCTATCTATCTGATTCTTGTGCCACTGATGGCCTTTTTCTTGCTAAAAGATAAAAACCAGATGTTGCAAGCATTGCAACGGGTCCTGCCACGTAACCGCATTTTGGCCGGGCAGGTATGGCGCGAGATGAACCAGCAAATCACTAACTATATTCGGGGTAAAGTCACCGAGATGGTGATCGTCGGTATTTGTACCTACGCGGTGTTTGCATTTCTTGGATTGGATTATTCATTGCTGCTTTCTGTTTTGGTTGGTCTGTCAGTGTTAATTCCTTATGTGGGTGCGTTGATTGTCACGATTCCTGTTGTACTGGTTGCGCTATTTCAATGGGGAGTCGGAACAGATTTCTGGACTTTGATTATTGCCTATTTGGTTGTTCAGGGGCTGGATGGTAACTTGCTGGTGCCGATTTTATTCTCTGAAGCCGTAAACTTGCACCCGTTGGTAATCATTCTTTCTGTGATTACTTTTGGTGGTTTGTGGGGATTTTGGGGCATATTTTTTGCTATTCCGCTGGCGACGCTGATTAAAGCGGTGATCCAAGCCTGGCCGGAAGATATAGTTATAATAGAAGACGATGAAATGAAAGAGTAAATTTATTTTTAATGATGCGGGTACCCGTTATTAGAGGAAGCACGGGTTGGTGATATCCCTCCCGTACTTGCCCCTGGCATCTTGAGCTGTTAAATGAGCGTGATTAAATTTTGAGTCATTTTCTATTTAAGGGTGCAGTTTCAGATAATCCACCACGATTTGGTGGTGATCACTGGTCTTAAATTTATCAAAAACGTGCTCAATATTACCGTTGGTATCAATCAGGAAACTGATACGGTGGATACCATCGTAGGTTTTTCCCATAAATTGTTTCTTGCCCCAGACACCAAACTGTTCAGCAACTTGGTGATCCTCGTCGGACAACAATGTGAAGTTCAGCATTTCTTTCTCCACAAAGCGTGACAATTTACTTGGGTTATCTGTGCTAATGCCTAGCACTTCAACACCTGATTCCTTTAATGTATCCATTTCATCGCGCAGACCACAGGCTTGTACAGTACAACCAGGAGTCATTGCTTTAGGGTAAAAATAGACTAAAACACGCTGGCCTTCGAAATCAGATAAATTGATTGTTTCTCCATCTTGGTCAGGAAGGCTGAGCTGAGGGGCCTTATCACCGGCTTTCAATGGGTTCATCCCGTATTCTCCGTTTAATCTTTCAACTAAAGTGGTTCAAGAATACTAATACTGCCTTGTGCATTTAGATCTGTACATAGCTTATTAAACGCCTGCTTAATAATTATGCCGTCATCCTCCAGACTGTGGGCGGTAATCTGGATCTGCAACCGAGCAGGGGTATCGCCTTCTGGTGGATGTGTTTTTGATACCAGTTCAGCAATATTAAAATCCTGTGTAGTAAACAGATTGGTAAACTGCTCAACAATACCGGGTGAATCATCAACATCAACTTTAACGGAAACCGTGGAAGGAAATGTTGTGTGGGTATCGCACTTTGTGCGTTTCATTACGATAAGAAGATCGAGCTCGGCCCCTTTCTGTGGCAGTGAGGATTCAATCATTGTGATAGCATTCCAACTACCGGAAAGTAGCATAATGAAGGTGAATTCCTCGCCAAACATGGCTAATCGGCTGTCTTCAATATTACAACCACACTCACTCACAAGACGAGTAATGGTGTTGACGATACCAGAACGGTCAGCACCTAAAGCGGTTATAACGAGAAAATGTTGTTCTGATTGTGGCAAAGTCACTTTTCCTTCTCTGCTGTGGTTTCGTTAAGGTAAACATAAAAAGGCTATGCTGCCAAGGTCAATTGCATCAAAGTTGTTCTATTGTATTCCCATGCTCTATCATTGAATTTCAATAAATTACTTTGGTTATCACTTCTTTTTAACAGAGGTTATCTGGTATTAACAAAATTCATTGAAATCCTGTGTTAAATAGTTTCCTTCTGAATGACTAAAAAGTACCATGGAACTCTTGTTTGTATAGGGGGTTATGTAATGTCTAGCGGGAGATTTGAATTTACAGGTAGCATTGTTGCGCTGGTAACACCAATGGATGCGAGTGGTCAGGTTGATAAGGCCAGTTTGAAAAAGTTAATCGATTACCATGTTGCTAGTGGGACATCAGCGATAGTCTCGGTAGGGACAACCGGAGAATCTGCCACATTAAGTCATGATGAACACGGTGATGTTGTTTTGACAACCGTAGAATTGGCTGATGGGCGTATTCCGGTTATTGCCGGAACAGGTGCAAATGCGACTGCTGAGGCAATATCCCTAACGAAACGTTTTGAAAACAGTGGCGTTGTTGGTTGCCTAACGGTAACGCCTTATTATAATAAGCCGTCGCAGGAAGGTTTATATCAGCATTTCAAAACGATTGCTGAAAATACGGATTTACCACAAATTTTGTATAATGTGCCTTCTCGTACCGGGTGTGATCTGCTGCCATCAACTGTAGCGCGTTTGGCGAAGATTAAAAATATTGTCGCAATTAAAGAAGCTACAGGGAACTTAAATCGCGTTAGTCAAATCCAAGAATTGGTTAATGATGATAGTTTCATTTTATTGAGTGGTGATGATACAAGTGGGTTGGATTTTATTCAGCTTGGTGGCAAAGGGGTTATTTCGGTTACTGCAAACATTGCAGCGCCTGATGTTGCTAAGTTTTGTGAATTGGCATTAAACGGCCAGTTTGCAGAGGCGCGTAAGTTAAATAACCGTCTGATGGAATTACACCGTCAGCTATTTGTTGAACCTAACCCGATTCCAGTTAAATGGGGATGTCATAAATTGGGTTTGATTGCTGATGACACCGTGCGTCTGCCGATGACGCCATTGACGGATGCAGGAAAAGTCTCAGTTGAAAAAGCCTTGAAAATGGCCGGATTATTGTAAAATTTAGGGAATTTTAATGGCAATATTGTTGCAAAAATCGAAGGTGATGAAGGTTGCTGGTATGTCACTTGTCATGTTATTGGCAGCTTGTTCCAGCGACCAGAGCTATAAACGCCAAGTCAATGATGATGAGACATATCTTGAAACACCTCCCCGGAAGGCGTTGAAAGTTCCTGCGGGTATGGTATTGCCATTGCAGAATGGTGAATATGATATTCCAGCAATAGCCTCTAAAGGGCAGGTTGGGAAAGCGCTTGATATTCGCCCGCCATCTCAGGCACTAGCCCTATTGAGTGGTTCCCGTACTGAAAACAGTGTAAAGAGCAGTAAGTTGCTACTTGAAAGCACTCCTGAGAATAGTCATCTGTGGTCACAGATTAACAATGTGCTATTGAAAAAAGGTTTCCAAGTTAGCCAACGTGATGATGCTAGCCAGACATTGACAACCGATTGGATCGATTGGCCGCGAGCAGATGAAAATGTTCCATATCAGACTCGTCATCGTATTAGTGTTGCACGCCAGAGCTATCAGATTGAATTATCCGTGACTAATGAAGGGTTGAGACAAGGCGATCATCAGATAACAGATCCTCTTGAAATCCAACGTTATAACGCACTGATGCTCAATGAATTAATTGAAGGTGTAAACCAGCAGCGTGAACGTATTAGCGATGACTCTGTGGCGCGTAATCTAGGTTCATTGGACGTACAGAGTGGTGGTGATACATCTGGATTACCTCAGATGATTGTTCGGGCACCATATAATATTGTTTGGGATAGATTACCGGCAGCACTGGAAAAAGTCGGTATGAAAGTGGGTAGCCGCAGCCGTTCAACGGGCTCTATTACTGTAACTTATAAAAGCCTCAGTTCATCTAGTTGGAAATCAATGGGTGTGAATGAACCATCCATTAGTGAAGGTGATTACAAATTACAGGTTGGTGATTTGAATAACCGGAGCAGCTTACAGTTTATTAGTGATAAAGGTAAGCCGTTGACCCAATCACAAAATGATGAATTGGTTGCAGCGTTGAAGGCTGCTTTCAGCCAGACCTCAGGATTATAGGTTTAATAAAGGGGTGAAAAGCCCCTCAGATTATTGACAAAGCGCTGGCCGTTTGGTGAGCGCTTTGATTCGATTGTCAATTTTGCATTTATCTATACCCAATGGATTTCAAGATGGATCGCGACGGCAAGGGAGCGAATCCCTGGGAGCATAGATAACGATGTGACCGGGGTGAGTGAGTGCAGCCAACAAAGAGGCAACTTGAAAGATAACGGGTATACAACAGCCTAATATTGGTTACCAATATACAAAAGATAGACTAGATCTGACAGCCAGCATATTACTGAAAGCTTAAAATCCAACCATCAAAATCATTGGATTTTCTTTCCCACTATGAATGATTCTCTCACTAATATATTAATGACCGAACTGGCAGCCAAATTGGGTATGGATGGACTCTCTTTTGATGAAGAGGGAAATTGCTTCTTACTCATCGATAACGCTATGCCTGTTATTTTGCGTCGTCAGGAAGACTATTTAGTCATTATTGGCCAGATAGATATGGTACTTCCAGATTCAGCCGATGCTGACACTCTTCGTTATTTGCTCAATATAGCACTTAATCCATTAAATAATCAGTTACCTAGTGTTGGTTGGCATCAAGAGCTTGGGGTCGTTGCGTATAGAATATTACCCTTGCTACATCTAACGGCCAATAAGTTGGAACATGAATTGTCTGAATTTATTACTTGGGCAAATACATTTCCATCGTCACTATCACAGAAAAATACCTTGCCGTCGTCTTATGACAGGAGAATGATTTATGATCGAATTTAAGAATCTTACCGCATTACAACATGCCTCATCACAAATACAAGAGCAGGTTCGTAACGAAGGTAAATTGCAAATTGCCGGCCATGAATACCATATTAATGCAGATCTGCAACAGGTTTTGCGTACGCATCCAAAAAGCAATCAACTTGCCCGTTTCTTTGAAGGGGTAAGTAAATTTTTCTTGCATGGCAGTAGTGCCTCAGTGGCTAAAGAGGTGACTAAAACCCTCTTTTCTACCGAAGGAGCGCAACAGCAGCGTCTACAGAGCACAGATTCGGTTAGCCATGCTCGTATGTTGTTTAAGGATGGCAGCTTACGGACACCAGAACAAGTACTAGAAAAATTAAGAACAGTAGATACACATAAAATGACAGAAGGCATGTTGGCTGAACATACGCTTTTGCTACAGCGTACTATGTCAGAGTTGCTACAAAATACAGAAACCGGTAAAAAATTACAGGATTTGATGGGACATCAGGCAACAGCTCAATTGACCAACAAATTGGTTGCCCCTGAGCAGGAGTTTGTCAGTCTTGAACAATTGCGTAAGCAACCTTCGGCTGCTAATGCTGTTGCCAGTCTTGAGCCAGTTTTGATGATGGAAGAGAAGAACTTGCTGGCAGCTCAACATCATCAAGAAGTAATAGGAGGCCAAGATCTTAATCAGGGCATTTATGCTGAAATTCTTTCTGAAGAGTCTTATAACCCAAATAAGCTAACTGATAATGTTGACCGCGCTGCCGCCTGGATACTTAAGGCATCCAGTTCAAAGGGGAACGAATGGAGTAACTTCACCGCGCTACTCAAGGAGTATACCCATAATGGAAAAGATCTCACTGATAGCCAAGTCCTTAAGGAGCTTCATCATAGACTGGTTCCAAACATAGAGCGTGATTATCGTGGTCCAGCCATTAGCGGTGGGAGCCTTCCTTCCAGTATAGGCGGCGCGGCAATGCTGGCACATCATTTAGAGACATTGGATAAGGAAGATCCCCAGATTGGGAAACAGCTCTTTGCTGCTGTCGTCGGTTTTCACGGTTTCACTGATGGTAATGGCAGGATGGGACGTCTCCTCTATGCGCTGACAGAACTGAGAGCGGGTCAATTTTCGCCCCTTTCTCTCCAGACAGAAAATGCTTTGCATGGGATCCACTGAAAAGAGGCCTGCGTATGCAGGCCAGCTTATTGATAGGGCGTTGTTTTTTTAAGCCAGTTTTGATTTCTAACATCTCGGATAAAAAAACAAACTAGCGCAGTGTGAAGAATATCCTCTCCACATCATTTCTTTTCGATATAGAAAAAATCGGCCCTTTGGGCAGGATTTTGTCAGCAATCTGTTTTATTATTTATCTTTGGTATTTGTGTAGTAGTAATATCATAGTAGTAATATCTCTGGAGTATATAAGATGCAAAAAAAAGCTGAGTTGTATCGTGGAAAGGCAAAAACGGTGTACACCACGGATGATCCTGATTTGTTAGTGTTGGAGTTCCGTAATGATACATCAGCATTGGATGGCGAGCGTATTGAACAGTTTGATCGTAAGGGGATGGTGAATAATAAATTTAACCATTTCATTATGAGCAAATTGGCAGAAGCAGGGATTCCGACGCAAATGGAACGACTGTTATCGGACACTGAGGTATTAGTTAAAAAGCTGGATATGGTGCCGGTTGAATGTGTTGTGCGTAATCGGGCTGCGGGTTCATTGGTCAGACGCCTTGGTATTGAGGAAGGTCTGGTATTGAATCCACCTCTGTTCGATCTGTTTCTGAAAAATGATGCTAAGCACGATCCAATGGTGAATGAATCTTATTGTGAAACTTTTGGTTGGGTTAGCAAAGAACATCTGGCTGAAATGAAAGAATTGAGCTACAAGGCCAATAAAGTATTGAGCAAATTGTTTGATGATGCGGGTTTAATTTTGGTTGATTTCAAACTGGAATTTGGTTTGTTCAAAGGGCAGGTAGTTCTAGGGGATGAATTCTCTCCTGATGGTAGCCGTTTGTGGGACAAAGAGACGTTGAACAAAATGGATAAAGATCGCTTCCGCCAAAGTCTTGGTGGTCTGATTGAAGCGTATGAAGAGGTAGCGCGTCGTATCGGTGTTATTTTGGACTAATTGCGCAAACGATTACTTGGGCCGAAAGGCCCTTTTATCGTTTGGAATAAGTTAGTTTATTTATATTGAGAATGTATCTGACGATTAGGTTGTTAAATGACCTAATAAAGGTATTGACATTGTAGAATAAGATATCAATTTTATTTTTCGGCTATTTTCTTGTGATAGCGTTTATAAACATTTCAATCAGATCGTGATAAATGCGAGTATTTTGCGATAATTGCATTTTACTAAATGTGAACTAGATCTTGCTGTTGTGATCTATCTGTTATTAATAACTTTGATGTTGGCTGCATACACTGATATTGCAAATAACATCTCTAATTTGAATGAGGTGCCATAACCTAAAGATGAAAAGTGTCATGTCAAAGAATTTAACTGTATGGCGGATACTGCTACAGAGTGCCGTACCATTTAAGGGGACAGTTGTATGTGCGTTTTTGGCCTTAACCGTTACATTATCGTGCGATCTAAGCGGTCCTTATATTATCAGGAATTATGTTGATAAGGCGACATCAGGAACGACTGTTGATCAACTTATCATGTTGGCAATCATTTATGTTTTTATTGCGTCGATTGGTGTTATCGGTAGTCTGGTAACCAGTTACATGAGCACCAAAGCTGGTTGGGGTATTGCTGATACCATTAGATATAAGCTCTTTCACCATGTGATGACAGTTTTACCTGTATTGGAAATAGAACGGCGATCACAGGGAGAATTGCTGGAAAATATCGAAGGTAATGCTGATATTATAGGAAAAACGATTTCTAAAGCAGGCTTTAAGGCCATTGCTAATTTAGCGCTGACACTAGGGACATTGGTCATTATATTCAGCGTCATGCCTCAGGCTGGTATTGCCATAGCAATCGTCGTCATACTCGTGGCGTATGTGTTAATTCAGTTAACCAGACTTTCTGTTCGTCGTTGGCTAATTGCGCGAAATGAAAAAGCTCGAATCTTTGGTTTTGTCGGTGATTCATTACATGCAATGGATGATTTACAGCCATTGTCGCAGGCGCATTGGCCTGCCATTGCATTTCGTAAGATGTTGTCAATATTGCTCAAATTTGAACGCAGTGCTTATATTGGCGGCCGGGCTTTTTGGCCAATTACCCAGATCTTCTTTGCACTCTGTTTCGGTATAGGTTTTGGTTTTGGGCTTCAATTACTTGGTGAGAACAGCTTAAGTATCGGTACATTAACGATGGTTTATCTCTACGTTGATAAACTTCGGGAGCCGGTGGAGGATATGTCATCGGAAATAGAGCTGATACAGAAATTATTTGCTGCTTTGTCACTTTCGGCAAAAATGTTAAATGAAGGCGCCCCTGATAAATCATCGGATAATTTATTGCCTGATGGTCCTCTCGCTATCCATTTCGATAATGTTGATTTCAGTTATAACGGAGAAGAAACGCAGGTTTTGCACGGCGTTAATTTTTACGTCGCTCCGGGGAGTAAAATTGGCATTATTGGTAGAACGGGGGCGGGAAAAAGTACCATTCTTAATTTGATGTGTGGATTTGCGCGACCCGATTCAGGAAGAGTGACCATTGGCAATGTCGATGTCTCAACGATTAAGCCGGAAGAGTTTGCGAAAAAGATTGCTGTTCTTAGTCAACGTTCTCATCTGTTTTCCACAACATTGCGGGAAAATTTAACGCTTTTCAGTAATGAAATATCTGATGATCAAATTTGGGAGGTTCTTCAAGAATTAGATGCGCTTGAATGGGTGAAGGCACTGCCAGATGGCCTTGATACACAGGTTGGTACTCATGGTCTGATGCTATCAGCAGGAGAAATTCAAATGATAGCGGGTGCCAGGGTGATGTTACAGCATTGCTCGTTGGTTATTATTGATGAAGGAACTTCTCAACTTGATCCCCGAACGGAAGAGAGTTGGCTGAAATTGCTTGAAAAGTTAAGTCACAATTGCACTGTCGTGATGGTCGCACATCGCCTTCACACACTTTCGGTCGTTGATGAAATTATCATTATCGATGATGGGCGGATTCAACAGCGAGTCCCCGAAGCCGAAATTGCAACGTTAACGAGCAATCATGGACTCATGGTATGACTATATCCAACGTATCAACTAAGCTTAAAATGTTACCAGCCTTGATTGAGCTGATAAAAAAGTTTGCTCCGCTCTATTTCATTACCATGTTCGTGTGGACACTGATGCATGGTTTTCCTCTATTGATTGGTTACTTAATCAGTAAATTACTCGATAGAGCGATGAATGAGCCAACTAACCCTGTTGTCTGGTGGTTGCTTGCCTCTGCAATTGCCACAATGGTCTTGCGATCACTGTTTTTGTTCCTGGGGTTAACCTTTGATTTTACGTTAATCTTTAAAGTCAGTGCTTACCTGAAAGAGCGGGTTTTATGGGGAGTAAGCCATTGTTCCCGTAATCAGAGACAGACTTTTTCTCAAGGCGATATTCTGAACCGTATTCGTGATGATAGTGATGAAATTGCGGAGTTTCTAAGTTGGACCTCTGATTTTATTTACCGCGCATTACTTTTAATTATCGCATTAGTTGTGCTTATCAACACTGACATAATAACCACACTTGCTCTTATGCCTATGGTTGTGGGTCTTTGGGTCGGGGCGATACTTAAACGCAAGGTAGGGAATTTACAGAAGAGTAAACGTCAATCGCAAGGGGACATTGCCGGTAAGATTACTGATGTCTTAACGGGTATACGCGATCTGCGCCTTGGCAACAAAATGGAGGGGCAGGTTGAGCGGTTGTCGCAGAAATTTGTCAATCGACGGGCGATTCAAGCTAAACATCAGGTATTTACTGACCTTCTTTCTGGGCTGTTCAAAAATATTGTCATACTTGGAACGTCGGCTGTTTTATTGATAGTGAGTAAACGGATCGTTGATGGCAGTTTTACTGTAGGGAATCTGGCACTATTTTTGACCTATATCGGTTGGATCAGTGAACAGATACTCTTCTTTGGTCGGTCGGTTGCCTATTACAAAAATGCAGATGTGTGTTATGGCCGAATCAGACAGTTTCTGGCAAATAAAGTAGATAAAAAAGAGAGCAAAGAATATGGGCGAGATGAAATCCTGCATAAGCTAAGTGTTAATCATCTAGCTTATTCGAAAACTCAGCCCCCTGTTTCGTTTGAGGCAACGGCTAATCAGGTTATTGGCATTGTCGGTGATATTGGTTCGGGTAAAACCACCTTTTTGCGTTACCTTATTGGTCTGGAAAAATCCAGTTCCGGCAGTGTACTTTGGAATAACAGAGAGGTTCTGGGCAATGAAAACTGGTGGCGGAATCCACGTATCGGATATGCCAGACAGAAAGCGGGGTTTTTTGGTGGAACCGTAAGGCAAAACCTCGCGTTGGGTGATAAGGATATCGATGATGATGTCATGGTACGGGCGCTGGAGGCGGTAGGTTTGACACCCGGCTCATATGAATTGCCAGAAGGACTCGATACCGTTATTAACTCTGGCAGTGCCGGTCAATTATCTGGCGGCCAGCGTCAACGTTTGGCATTGGCCCGGATGTTATGTCGTCCCGCTGACGTTTATATTGTTGATAACTGCGATTCATCATTAGATACGGATACGGCCCGTCGTTTATGGTCTACCTTACCTGAGTGCTGGCCCGGTCTGTGGATTGTTGTTTCACAAAATGCGGATCTTCTCGCTAAGGCGGACCATATTGTTACCGTTCAACGGCGGAGAGAAATAGCATAATCCATTGGATATCCACTCCTGGCTAAGTCGGTAGGAGTGGATGTCAATAATGAAATGGTATATATTTTTTTATATCAAACGAGGAGGGACTATGGGTAAACAAGCTGTTTTTACTATGAAACTTGAATCAGATCTGCGTGATCACTTTATGGCTGCTACGGCAGCAGAATACCGCCCAGCTTCTCAAGTTGTCCGTGAACTGATGCGTGAATATGTCCAGCGTCATAAATATCGTGCTTTCCTTCAGGGAAAGGTTGATATCGCACGCCAATCTGTAAAAGAGAGTAATGGTGTTGAACATAGCGACGTAAAAGCGATTTTTGCGGCTCGGAGAGAACAGGTTAAGGCTCGTAAGTGAACGTGATTTGGACACTCAGGCGTTATCGACTGGTTTATCAGAACTATCTGGATTTTAACTTTGGTACATACATCAGTACATACATCACGGTTGTGGCCGCAATAAGTTGAGTAATTACATGCTTATTAAGAATTTAATTGTCACATTGGAAGGTGAAATACAGATATTAATAACCACATTGCTTAATGAGCAATGGGAAGCAGCCAGGGAATTAATGAATGAATCATTGCGTATGGCGGCTGATGATTTGGCTTTAACTGTATTGGCAGACAGTTTGTGTAACTCAGATATCGATATTATTTATCAGCAGCAAGGTGCTTGTCATCTGCGGCTAAATACTCTTAATGGAAAGTTTAATCTTTATATTGGGATTAAAGATCGGCAAATTAATTCTCTCTCGTTATCTCGATGCCCAATACCTGATGCGTATGCAAAACAGGGTATTTTTATCGAAAAAACGTTAAAGACGTTTGGTCTTAGAGATGTCCCGGATGGTTTGGTATGTTTGCCATCACCCTATAATGATGCCAAAGCACTTGTATTATTGCTTGCGGGTTCTGGTCCGCATTCGATGGATTATGATGTTGGGCCTAATCCACTGTTTCGTATGTTGGCACATGAATTAAGTCAATATGGAATTGCGAGTGTACGTTTTGACAAACGTTATTACCGTATCCGGCAGAGAAATATGAACCCTGAGGTTGTCGATCTCAATACGGAAATTGTTGACGATGCTTGTAATATTCTGGCCGGTTTGATGGGACATATTGAATTTCACGATGTGCCAGTATTTCTGGTTGGGCACAGTTTCGGCGGATATGTCAGCCCATTAATTGCAAAGAACTTACAGCAAAAATCGGGTTTAAATGTTGCGGGTATTGCGATGTTGGCGGCGCCTTTCCGTAATTTACTCCGGGTGATTTTATCCCAATTACCCTGTGGGAAAGAGCAAGATACAGTATCTCTTGAGCGCTTTTTGTCAGTGCCAGATAGTTATCTCAAACAGATTGAGAATTATCATGCATTTGACTGCTTAAACAGCTTGCCTGCAATGCCGTTATTTTTTGCCCAGGGAGATCAGGATTTCCAGATTTTGCATAATGTTGATTTCACGATGTGGAAAACGGCACTGCAAAATAATAGGCAGGCTGAGTTCAAACTCTACTCTGGATTGAATCATATTTTATTGCCTACAACAGGATGTGATGGTGGAGAGGATTATTTGCAGCCAGGTCAGATACCGGAGCAGGTAATTGCGGATCTGTCTGCGTGGATCATCCACCATTCATCATGAAATAATGAAAGCGCTATTCATCTCTTGCGAGCAGTTTGACCCAATCGTTAATTGTCGGCCATCGCGCTAAATCTGCAAAGTTGACTGGATACCCCGCACATTTTAGCTGATCAACCAGCATCAGCATTTTTATCGAATCGAAACCGATATCAAAAAGATTTTCATCCTCCGGTATTATTTCTGCTTCCGGGTGAAGCGCTCTGATTTCTCGATGTAAAATTTCATAGATAAGCTGATTTTTCATTGTGTCTCCAAAAAGTTTTATGAAACAAAACAAGTTACAATTCTCTGATACCTTCGATTGGCGCTGATGCGGCGGCGCGATGTGATGGATATACACCAAACACTACGGTGATAAAGCAGGCTGCTAGGGATGCGAGTAAAAAGGAGTAGAAAGAGAAACCAACCGCAATATCAAATAGTAATAAAATTCTGAAACCGATAAATGAGCATAATAATCCTAATAATGTTCCCAATAATGAAATTAAAAATGCTTCGGTAAGAAACTGGTAAAAAATATCGGAATAACTTGCCCCTACAGCAAGCCGTATACCAATCTCTCTTCTACGTTCTTTAACACTGATTAAAATCGTATTCATAACACTGACGCCCGCAACAAAGAGGGTCACTGATGATATTGACAGTAGGAAAAGATTAATTTTTGACTGGGTCTCATGCAACGTTTTCAACAACTCGGTGGTATTACGTACCTCATAGCTTTGTTGATGTTTAAACCGTGACAACCGTTGTTCAACAGCATATTTAACCGGCTCAATATGAGAGGCATCTTTGGCTTTCAACATCATACCGCCAGGAGGTGTATGGCCGAACAGCCGTACCAAATAGCTGTTGCCTGGCAAAAATGCGGCATCATCGACGCCTGCATCCATGCCTTCGCCTTTCTGTGTCAGGATACCGATAACTTGCATTGAGATGTCGTTGATCTTGATGCTCTGCTCAAATGCGGTTTCTTTTTGTGGAAAGAGTCGTTCGGCCAGAGATGCTCCCAAAACCACGACATTTGCCAAGGCAGCATCGTCTTGTGGTGTGTAAAAACGTCCGCGATCAATCACCAGATTACGGATAATCGCGATATCTGCATTAGCGCCAATCAATTGAGCATCAGCAGAACCTTGTGGCGAAACTATTGTTCCTGGCGCAGTATAAAATAGAGTGCTGTGGCTGATATGCGGATTACCTGAAAGTGACGTTATATCCTCTTGCGTCAGATAATTATTATGGGAATCGAAAGCGCCGTTTTTTTGTCCCTTGTATTTTACTGAAATGATATTACTTCCCATTGAAGAAACCATCTTAACAATATGATGCTTAGTTTCTGTACCAATTGCTTGCATGATCACAATCGAAGCTACCCCGATGGCAATGCATAATAGAGTCAAGAAGACTCGTGTTTTATGAGCGGTAAGAGAGCGTACCGCCATTTTGAGGTTGAACAGGATAACGGTTAAATAAGCATTGAATTTTAAGGTTATTTTACTCATGCTCATTGAGCCACCAAAGAACCACTGTCCAGATATAGCCGGCGTTTGGCATATTTGGCAACAACTTGGTCATGTGTTACTAGAATGATGCCGCATCCATTGTGATGTAATTCAGTAAAAAGTTGCATGAGGTTGGTCGCATTAGTGGTATCTAACGCGCCGGTAGGTTCATCAGCAATAATAAACTTTGGATTGTTGATCAAAGCGCGAGCGACAGCAACGCGTTGCTGTTCTCCCCCTGATAGATGGCGCGGGTATTTATCTAATAAATTGTCAAGCTGGAGACGATCGATTAAGTAACGGAAATGTTCTCTGTCATAATTGAAGTTTCTTTTTAGGTAGTACATGGGCATCAAGATATTTTCATCAATGCGGTAGTTTTCCAGCAGGTTATAATTTTGAAAAACAAAGCCAAAATATTTTCGCCGTAAAAGCGCCAATGAGTGAATCTTTTGCTGAGTTACCGTGAGATCGTTAATAAGATATTCTCCCGCACTGGCGATATCCAAAAGCCCTATTATATTCAATAAGGTACTTTTCCCTGAACCGGAGCGACCAAGAATAGCAACATAATCATTCTGGTCTATGGTTAAGCAAATATCTTTCAGGACAAGATGTTGTTTACTCTCATTACCGTAGGTTTTGCAGATATTATTTAGTGTTATCATTTTGGCTCTTCCCAAGATTATCTTGTTTGGAAAGTACAACGATCTGCTCGTTATTTTGCAATCCGCTGACAACGACTGAACGTCTTCCATTGTTATGACCGATCAATAATTTTCTTACTACGATGTTTCCATCTTTCATCTCACGTAAAAAATAGGTAGTTAGATTATCGTTCAAAGGTTGATGCCGCTTATTATTCAGTATATCACTGGGTATGGTCACTACGCCGGTGCTTTCGTGGGTCACAATAGTGACATCCGCACTCATACTGGGTTTAAGCAGGAAATTATCATTAGGTACATCAAATAGCACGGTATAATAAACAGCGTTATTAATGAGATCGGGCTTATACATAATCTTCTTAACATTACCGTGCCATATATGCTGATTTGTACTATAGATCTTGAAGGAAGCTTTTTGCCCCGTCACGATTTGGTTAATATCTGCTTCGGAAACTTTTGCATAAACAGTCATATTTTTGAGGTCGGCAATTTGCATGAGAACCGGTGTCTGTTGATTGACATTTAGCGTTTGCCCGGGGTCAACATGAATTGCAGTCACTACGCCGGCAATCGGCGAATAGATTTGGGTATAACTGAGGCTGACTTCTTCACTATGCAAAATATGTTCATTTTGCCTGATGTCTGCTTTGAGGCTTTCAATTCTTGCTTGGCTTTTTTTGACGCCAAAAGCAGCCTCATCCAGTAGTTGCTGGCTGGTTGCGGAGTGCAGGTTAAGCTCTCTTTGGCGCTTTTCCGTGATGACCAGAAGCTGATAAGTGTATTGTTCCTCCTGCAACATGGCTCGCAATTTTTCTAGTCGCGCTCGGCTTGCCTCAACTTTAGTACGATAAAAAGTATCATCAATGCTAGCGACCCGCTTACCTGCTTCAACGATATCCCCGACTTCAACATATAACTTGGTTAACTGGCCTGAGATTTGGCTACCAACATTGACCTGACGGGTTGGTTGTACAACACCGGCAGCATTTACCGTAGTAATAACATCACCTAACGTTCCGGTGATGATTTGTTCTGTCATCACCGTAGATGTCTCTTTTTGGCTAAAGTTGTTATAAGCCACGGCAAGAAAAGCGATCATGATGATAGTGATAACAACCCATTTCTTTTTTTTGACCAGCACAATCAGCATCCATTTTACCATTTGTTATCGTTCCGTATCGCCAGGCATCAGGTCATGCTGAGTGCCTATGCAATCCAATAAATCAATCAAAAACAGCCCCATGTCGCTGATGATATCTTCAGAGAAAATATCATCATCGTAGAGCCATTCCAGACCTATCCCAGTTGGCAAATTGATCAGTTCGAGCGCGATATCTCCTTTAGGCTTGAGCCCCTTGATTTTTTCTTTGGTACAACGGGTTTCACCAAGATATAAACCGGTTTCAAACCCTATTTGAGAAGAAAAATAATAAGTGACTTCCGGCAATTGCATACCGTGGTGGTGATGGAGATGTTGTTTCAAATAGGCCAGTGAGATATTGGAATGAGTATTCGCGTCTGCCAGAAAATCGCGGACATACCTGGATACGTTAATCAGCGAAGTTTCCGCAGTAACGTAGGGCAGCAGTAGTGTGGTTGCGAAGCTACCAACACTGTCAAACGGTATGGGAGGAACGCGGTTGGCACAAGGAATACCTATGATAATCTCATCTTTATTGAGTAATGAGTTAATGGTCATCAGAAATGCGCCAATCACAATATGTTCTAGAGTCACCGCATATTTTTTCTGCGTGCTGGATAGTGCGGCAATTAATTGTGGAGACAACGGCATTGAATAACGTCGGCCTCGGACCCTAAGATGAGCTTCCGATGAATCATTATTTTGTCCGGCAACCGAAAGGACGTTGAACAATTTTTCTGTCCAAAAATTTAATGTTTCGTCTGACATGCGCTGATTAATGAGATTAATGCTTGTTTCCGTCGCGGCTTCAATCTTTGGTACATTATCTGCGTAAGCAGAAGATAATTTTTGCAACACATGAGCAATCGACATCCCGTCACAAAATGCATGATGAAAATTTAATAAAAGGTAGTGCTTATGTTCTGCTATTTTTAATAACTTAAAATATACCGGTGGATTATCCTGTAATTCCATCGGTTTAAATGCCATATCATTTAAGATTTTGCGGAATGAAATTTCAATATTGATGCCGGTAGCATAAGTTAAATCGATATATTCGAAAGGCAGGTTCTCTTCAATAACGGGTGAGAGGGTTAAAGAGAGTTGCCCATCTATTATGGTGACTCTTTGGCAGAGGGCAGGGAAATATTGCATGATATACAGCAAAGCGTAACGTAATTTCTTTAAATCAATCTCGCCGGTCAGATGATAATATAGTGGGATATTATGAGCGCCGGAACGATTAGAGATAGTATCGATGATCCAATAATACTGGTCGTGTTGTTCTGTCAGGCAAGTGCTATTTTTATCGATTAAAACTGGTATTTGCCCTTGTTGAATGACAGATTGTAATAGATAACCTAATCTAGGGGTGTGATAGAAATCTTCCAGGTGAATAGAACAATTAAAACGTTGCTGGATCTTGTTAATTAATAATAATGCTTTAAGCGAAGTACCGCCAGCGTCAAAGAAATTAGTCTCTTCATCAACAATGCCATCGCTATCGCCAAAAACTTCCCGCCATAAAGCGAAAAATATTTCTCGTTTTTCGTCTTTAATTTGCGAAATATTATCTTCTTTATTCAACTCTGATATTGTAACAGAATTGTTGGATGATGATAATTCGACAATAAAAGGTACCTGTAATTTTGGATAACATCCACGCAAAAATGAGACGATTTCGTGACGTGTGATTGAGCATGATCTATCAGGTATAAATATATTAATATATTGGTACCCCGTTTCATTTTCTTTTATTGCTAAATGAATATCATCAATATTAATCGCCGCTGTAAGTAATTTTTGCATTTCATCCAGATCGACACGTTTCCCGTCAATTTTATGCTCTTTATCCAGACGGCCAATGAAATTTAAATTACCTTGGGCATCGTAAAATCCACGGTCTCCGGTTAAATAATAGATTTCTCCATCGTTCAACTGTAAGAATTTACGTGAAGTTGACTGATTATCATTAATATATCCGGTACAGATAGAATCGCCACGGATGCATATTTCTCCACTACTGCCATTAATTATCTTATCAGTTCCATATTCGCGAATAACGATAGTGGTATTTGCTAGCGCTTTACCAATGATATTACCGGGTTGAAATTTATCATCTATTTTGTGACTGCTAGCCACAACGCAACATTCTGTTGGGCCATAAGAGTTAATCAAGGAAATACCGCATCCTACTTTTTCCAACCAATGATGAATGGCTTTATCCATTGCTAGATCGCCACCGATAATTGTCATTCTAATCGAAGGTGCGAGTTCTTTAATGGCTGAATGTAGGAAAAAGACAATTTGATGCCAATAATTGGTAGGAAAATTAACTATAGTGACCGATTGTGCATGGCAAAATGAAAATAGTGTCTCCAGTTCAACGATCATATTATCATTGACAATGGCTAATGTGGCGCTTTGATAAAAACATCCGAACACCTCTTCAATATAAGCATCGAAAACGGGGGTGCTGAAATTGAGAATAACGTCATCTTGTTTAATATCATACTGCTCTGTCATTGCCGCCAAATAGGCATAAAGCCCCTTAAACGTTATCGGTACTGCTTTCGGTACACCTGTGGTGCCTGATGTGAAAAAGATATAGGCTTCGTCTTCTTGAGTTGCGGGACGTTTTATATCATGCCCCAGAAATATCTCGGAAGGGCGAGTTTCTATATCTTCGATAAAGAGAATGTGCGTATTATTAACATCGTTTACTTTTTCATGGTAATGACGAGCAGTGATTAATAAAGAAATATTCAGGCTACTTAATATATTATTTATCTCTTCTTGCCCAAATGTCATATTGATTGGGACAAAACATAATCCCGCCGTATGGATGGATAATATGGATAATAAGGAATCCACCCCTCTGGGCAATAATACGGCGACCCTTCGGTTTTGTAGTGGGCAGGATAATAGCAATTGACTGAAAGTGGATAATTTGCGGTAAAGTTCACGGTAATTAAGGCAATGCACGACGTTTATTTCTGCTTGATCCCCATAAATGACTGATTTTTTATCCGGCGATACTGCAACTATTTGTGCTATTCGACCAATAATATTCTCTTTGATAGGGTGATTAACGACAATATTTTCTGGGTTATCTAGGCTAGATATAATATTATCCATTGGTTCAATTGCTTTATATTTCCCCCAATATGTCTCAACCGTTTCATTAATATTTTCTGCAATCGTACTATAAATACGTAAATAATCGTCGATTAGAGTATGGGCGGCAAAATGACTATACAGGCGGCTTCCCACATCCAATTCAACTAATGCTGATTTCCCATCAGGAGAAAACCGGATGTTAATACCATAATTATTGACTGCGCCGGAAGTCATACAACCGCGAATGGCGCGATTATCTTTCATAAGATCATGTTCAAGTTCATGTAGCAGATTAACATAGGGAGCGGCAGTAAATTGATCTGCTCGACTGATTGCTTCATCATTTAAATCATTTATATCAATACGGCTATGTTTGCTATGCAGACTAATTTGCAACTGCATTGCTACGAGGATCTGTTTTATTGTTGCCTGCGGGGCCAAAGAAACCATCACAGGCAAGGTGTTCATTGCCGGGCGATAATAGCGGTACTCTCCTTTATCATGTCGGTTAGAGAAGGGTAAGTTGATGATACTTGTTGATAAGCGATCTCGTTTGGTCATTTGCAGACATAGAGCCAGTATCATCATTAATTTATCATTAAAGGTAAAACCACCGTTATTTGCGGTGAGCGGCCGGCTTACTTTAATTGCTTTTGAGGGAAATAGGCGTTTACGGGCATAATCCTCTAATTTGGGCAGTTGGTTGAGGTAATTATTCCAATACTCTTTGTTGTTGGCATAATGCACGTTTGCTTTATATTTAACTTCGTCAAGGTAAGCCTGATAGGTAAAAATAGCCGCTGATGTTGGGTGGAATGTTTGTTGTTCATAGCAAGACAAAACATCATGAATTAACTGACCTATGCCCCAATAATCTGTGGCAATATGGTGAGCGATGATTCCCCAGAAATAGCACCCAACATCATTAAAGTAAAGATAATGCCTTATCGTCACGCCCTTTTCAGGCGCTAGCGGTTGAGTTGTTCTCTTTGCAAAATCCGCTTTTGCCGCTGGTTCTACTGTTGGCTCTGACAGTTTTATTGGTATAACTTCGACCGATGTAGATCCCTTCTCCTGAAAAATATTGTGTTCAGCAATACGGTAACGTAAGGAAAAACCATCATTGAAGTGATGAATGGTTATAATGGCCTGCTTCAATCTTGCCAAACTAATATTATCACTGAAACTGACGAATTCACCGACATTGAAGACAGACTTATCGTCAGCAACAGTGTTAGCAATAGCTAAACGGAGCTGTGTATAATTCAACGGCCAATAATTGTCACTATATTCCATTATTTTGCGGCTCCACGCTATATTTTACCTTGTAACTCGCCCTTTATTTTTTCAAAAATAGATTCATCTATGCATAACCCAATATTATCTTCTGAGCTAAAGCAGATCAGAGGGCGTTTACTTACACGCAGAATAAAATATTTGTTTTGTCCCTTGTGGTAGTATCCAGACGAATAATGAATAATATGTATACCATTACTTCGACTAAAATCTTCCAAGGAAACGCCTTCTTCCTGGTGTAATGAGGAAATAACCCATTCGTGTGAATATACCCCGGACTTCATCAATAATTTTCCTTCCTTGACCACGGCTTTATTTGATAACAGTTGATAGCCTATAAATAAGGTAATGATGACAAAGAGCGTTGTCGCAATACTTGCCGCCAGCTTATTGGGATTGCTGTTACTGAGCCAGTATGGTACAGGCAGAAAAACTAAAGCGATCAGGACGAGCATCGCGACATTCATTAATATGACTTTGAAGTCTGGATTTAATCCCACGATATTATTCATGCTGCTGCCATTCCTAAAGATAATTCGGTAAAGAGATGAATCACTTCTTTGCGTTCTTCGCGGGTTGCGGGCAGATTGATATAACCACATTTTTGCGCCGCAAACAGACAAGCGGTGATTTCTCTTCTGACAGCTTCTTTGACCAGTGTATCGACCATTTCTTGGTTGTTATAGAGTCTGGCAAGATGAAGAGAAGCCGTGCCGGTTGAAAGGTCGCTATGATCAATTTTGGGTAAATAATTTGCCATACATACAGTAACCGCTACTTGTACCGCCAGGCTCAAGTAAGCTGCTACGTTAACTGCCGCAGCCGCGTTCACCGCTGCGACAACTCGGGTGCCAACAGCTACGTTAACCGCAGCAACGACATTTGCCCCTACCACAAGGCGAGCAATCTCAATACTGGTATCATCTTCACGGTTTAAGGGTTCCAGAATTTCCTTCAGCCGGATAAGAGGAGGAGTGTCTGTATCTTGGAACTGATAGGATTCGATGTGTTGTTTAAAATGTGCGACAAGACTGGCATCTTGATTGAGATGGTGATTGATTCGACTTCTCAGACTTGAACCCCTTTCGTTTAAACCATAGGTTTTTAAGTGGGAAAAGAGCGCTTCATAGTCGTTGGTTTTTACCGCATTCATTAAGTCTTTGTCATAAGTGATGAATAGCAGTAATTCCTCTGCGGAACCGGGGCTCACGATATCTTTGTCTATGCCAAATTCAGTCAGCACTTTTTCCGGTGATTCCCGATATTCTAATGCTAAATTGGGCTGTTGTTGTAGGGTTTCCCAGAATCGGTTATAGGTGATGATCTCTTCCCAAACTTCAACCGGGAGTTTGGCGTTTGACATTGACAGCCTTAGCTTATTTTCTTCAACCTCCCCCGGAGAGAGTAATGAACGTGGCACGCCAAACAGGCGGTTGCTATCAGTGCTAGCATTGACGGTGGGTATGACACTGCCAATAGCTGCACCGGCAGCCACGCCAATAAATGTACGTCTTTTCATAATTCGTTCCTTTATAAGTTAACGGAATTCTTTTTTTATTGAGCTTTATATAAGATAATATATAACCTTTCCTTATTAACTGCCTATCCCAATAGGGCTATTTTATTTGCCCTTCTTTGCCATAAAGAGCGAACCTGGGCAGTGCTCAAAATCCTCACGTACTACGTGTACGCTCCGGTTTTTCCGCGCTGTCCGTGTTCACTGTTCATTGATAAGAATGGCCTGCAACAATTACGCCTATTGAGATAGGCTCTAAGCTTCTTCATTACTGAGATAATTTCATGAAATAATTATCTAACTGATATTTCTTGCCTGCGATATTAATTGTAAGTATATATTGTGATGACCATAACAGTATTTGGGTATGGCATCTAATACTCAATGGGAAAACATATACCCGCCATCTTTCAAGTTGCCTCTTTGTTGGATTCACTCCCTTGCCGTCGCGATCCATCTTGAAATCCATAGGGTGTAGAATAATTTATCCTCTGTTCGATTAAAGGTTAGACGGTACTAACTATTAGCTGGATGGTGACATTTTGCAATAGATTAGTTGATTAAATTTATATTTTGAGCGTTTAGACTAAATATGTCTTGCGACAAAATACCCTTATTTAGAGTCCGATCACAAAATAACAAGTAAAAATATTCCTAAAGAAGAATAAAGTATTTCCTTTCCTTGATTACCACTATACCCGTCATCTTTCAAGCTGCCTCTTTGTTGGCTGCACTCGCTCACCCCGGTCACATCGTTATCTATGCTCCCGAGGATTCGCTCCCTTGCCGTCGCGATCCATCTTGAAATCCATAGGGTATATATTTTTCATTCCTCAGTTAAATTAATGGCATTTTTTTCTGCTGAGTAGTAGATGAGATCCAGCCGTTCTTTAGCGTTAAATTTCTTTATTACCGGAATAATTTCTTTGTGATAATTATCTAACAGATTCCGGCGTGTCTTTTCGTCTTTATGCAAATGAGCACAAGCTTGGCAAGGATGAACGATTTTTTCTAGATCAATGCTGCTATTCTGTGGGCGATATTTTTTTAGGATCTTGTATGGCCCCTCAGTTCTTAACCAGACTTTCATAAAGTCTTCTTCCTGACCTTTAAAAATCTGAGATACATCGCCTCCTTGCAAACGGCCAAGTTTCATTTCGGGGATATGCTCTAATGTCAGCCCACAGCAAGCGGAAATTTCACCGTGTGGTGTCAGTACAATATTTTCAAAGACTTGATCGCACCCTTTTGCCAGTTGCTGATCCCGGTTTGGAACATCTTTTCGTTCTTCGCTGGTGTCATAGAACGGCATCCAGGTATTTCGCTGTAAGTTAATTTTGTTTTTTTCTTTCAGTCGCTTAATAACAGGATTCTGGGTGATTTGCGTTGCAATGGCGGAATCAAAGGTATCCTGTTCTACTGTAATCAGTGTTGTGATATTTTGTTCGGCCAATGCTTCTGCCGCGGTCACTACGCTGTCAAGGGGAATCCATTCACTGTGATCTTTCCCTGTACTGATGTTCATCTCTGTGATGCCAGCATCTATTAAGTCTTGGGCGATTTTTTGCGCCTTTTCTCTATTTTTTCCCCAATAACCGTTAGTCACGCAACGAGTTAATAAGCCGTGATCTGAGGCAAAGCGAATGGCTTCAATCAGATCTTTACCTAGCAGGAAACACTCCCCACCACTGAAAACAACTAACTTTAGCCCTGGAAAATTAGCTTTTGAGTGTGCAATAAATTGTTTAATTTCATCCAGGCTTAAACGCGCTTTTACCGAGGGGTTACATTCAAAACAACATTCTTTGCAAGCAGCATTGCAAGTATATGTTGTGATTACGGTGGCGGTGTTCGGATATTTTTCCCAATATCCAGGAGGAAAGCATGACATAATTTACCCTTGTTGGATTAAAGGTTGTACGTTACTAACTATTAGCAATATGATTTTATTTTGCAATATATTAGGTAATTAAATTTGTATTTTGAGCGCTTGCACTAGGTATGATTTGTTACGAAATGAATTTATTTAGAAGCAGCTCACAAAATAGGGTTAGAAATATTTCTGGTTGAGGATAAAGTAAATAGGTATAAACAGTAATCGACGATTTTTCAAGGTATTGAATATTATTGTAAGGAATAAAATCATGTCTATTGAATTTACACCCTGGCCGGTTGAATTAGCAGAACATTATCGTGAAAAGGGGTATTGGCTTGGTAAACCCTTAACTGACATACTTTATAAACAATGTCAGAGACAACCTGAAGCAATAGCAATTATCTGTGGTGACCGTAAATTTAGTTATCATCAACTTGATCAACAATCATCTGCATTAGCCATAAATTTAATGTTAGCGGGAATAAAGAGAGGTGATACTGCTATCGTACAATTGCCAAATATAGCTGAATTTTATATTACATTTTTTGCGCTACTGAAAATGGGGGTAGTACCTATTAATGCATTATTTAGCCATAATAAATTAGAGTTACTTGCTTATGCGCAACAAATTGATCCAAGTCTGATTGTACTTTCGTCAGAGCATTCACTTTTACAGAATAATGATTTCCTGGAGCAATTAAAGACACATTGTCCACGGTTAAGGAATATCGTCATTGATGGTCGCAAAATACAATATACTAATGAATTATATACCAATGAATTAAAGCCGTGGTTAGAGCCAATAAATTTACCTTTGAATTTTGAGACGACACGTTCAGATGAAGTCGCTTTTTTTCAACTTTCAGGTGGGAGCACTGGGACACCTAAATTAATTCCAAGGACGCATGACGATTACTATTATAGTGTGAGACGCAGTGTTGAAATTTGTGAGTTGACACAACAGACCCGTTATCTTTGTGCTTTGCCGGCGCAACATAATTATCCATTGAGTTCTCCGGGGGCGCTTGGCGTATTTTATGCGGGTGGTTGTGTCATATTAGCAACAGATCCTGGGCCTACGACCTGCTTTCCACTCATACGTGAACATAAAGTAACAATGACCTCACTGGTGCCATCGGCTGTTGCGTTATGGATTCAGACAATGAGGAAATACGAATATTCACTAGAAAGTCTTCGGCTATTACAAGTCGGTGGAGCAAAGTTAAGTGAAAGTGTGGCGCGAGTGATACCGAAACTTTTTTCATGTAAGTTGCAACAGATCTTTGGTATGGCCGAAGGGTTGGTATGTTATACCCGGCTTAATGACGATGATGAACGTATATTTACCACTCAGGGGTGCCCAATGAGTGAAGATGATGAGATACGTATCGTTGATGATCAAGGCAATATCCAAGCGCCAGGTTCGGCGGGTATGTTAATCATTCGTGGGCCATATACATTCCGGGGATATTATAAAAGTCCAGAGCACAATGCGAAGGTGTTTGATAAAGAAGGTTTTTATTATTCCGGTGATTTAGCCTATATGACGAAAGAGGGTTATGTGTGTATTGTCGGACGTGAGAAAGATCAAATTAATCGCGGTGGTGAAAAAATTGCTTCGGAAGAAATTGAATCTTTGTTACTCAAACATGAAGGTGTTATCCATAGCGCTTTGGTTTCGATGCCTGATCCTCTGATGGGAGAAAAAAGTTGTGCTTTTATTGTGGTGGCTGATCCGAATATAAACACGTTGCAACTGAGGAAATATTTAAGGGGAATGGGGATTGCTGAATATAAATTGCCTGATCGTTTCGAGATTATTGATGTTATGCCTGTTACACCAGTCGGAAAGATTGATAAATTATTATTAAGAGAAATCATTCGAGACAAATTAGAAAGTTAATTAATGACATGAAGGTATTAAAATGACCATTCCATCATTGAAAAATTATATACTACCTCAGCCAAAAGATTTTCCAAGCAATAAAGCATCTTGGTTATTCGAACCCCATAGGGCAATTTTACTTATTCATGATATGCAGGATTATTTCTTGCAGTTTTTCGGTGATAATAGCCCTCTAATCAATAAATTAATTGAAAATATCCATTTGTTGAGAATGTTTTGTAAAGAAAAAGAGATTCCCATTATATATACAGCACAACCTAAAGTACAAAGTGATGAAGAGCGTGCATTACTTAATGATATATGGGGGGCTGGCTTGAATAGATCACCCCATTTACAGAATATTAGCCGTGCGTTGGCCCCTAATAATGATGATATTGTAATAGTTAAGTGTCGTTATAGTGCATTTCAACGCTCTTCGTTAGAAAAAAATATAAAAGACTTAGGTCGGGATCAATTAATTATTTGCGGGGTGTATGGACATATTGGTTGTATGATTACTGCGGTTGACGCATTCATGAGAGATATAAAGCCTTTTTTAGTGGGTGATGCGATAGCGGATTTTACACTTGAAGATCACCTCATGGCTTTAAAATATGTTGCTGAAAAATCAGGAATGGTTATGGGCACGAAAGAAATAATTTCATCAGTAAATTTCGATAAATCGAATTTATAAAAAATGCATAATAAATCGCCATTAAAGAACAAATAATATGAAAAATAAACAAAATTTACAAATGGATTTTAGCCATAAAACCATCTGGGTAACCGGGGCGGCACGTGGCATTGGCGAACAAATTGCCCGTGATTTTACTGCGCTTGGCGCTAACGTAATAGGTTTCGATCGCATCTTTGAGCAAGATAATTTGCCTTATCAATGTATACAACTCGATATCAGTGATCCAGAAAAGGTCGAAATGATTTGTTCCCAACAACTGTTTATCTCAGCCAAATTAGATATTCTGGTTAATGCTGCCGGTATATTGCAATTGGGAAATATTGATGAGCTAAATATTAGTGACTGGCATCGTTGTATTAATGTTAATGCTTCTGGGGCTTTTTATCTATTTCGCACAGTGATTCCCCATTTTAAACGTCAGCGCAGTGGCACTATTATCAGCGTCAGCTCTAATGCGGCACGTGTTCCACGTATGCAAATGGCGGCTTATTGTGCATCAAAATCAGCACTGACAAGTTTAACGCATTGTGTTGGGCTAGAACTCGCGCCGTTTGGTGTACGTTGTAATGTTGTATCGCCGGGTTCGACAGATACCCCTATGCAGCGTTCCATGTGGAAAACTGATGATGATGAAAAAAATATGATTAACGGGTATCCTGAGCAATATAAATTAGGTATTCCCCTCGGTAAGATTGCAAATGTTAATGAAATTTCACACACCGTACTTTTCTTGTCTTCTGATTTGGCAAGCCATATAACGCTACAGGATATTGTGGTCGATGGTGGTGCGACGTTAGCTTGTTAATTGTTTGAATTAATACGAAAATACCTGTCATTTTTGTAACATAAGGAAAAATTGCCCTAGCCTAATAGGATTAATACCCTATGGATTTCAAGATGCATCGCGGCGGCAAGGGAGTGCAGCCAACAAAGAAGCAACTTGAAAGATAACGGGTATAGGGTATTGAAATCTATGAGTCATCTCGATCCTACTTTACTGGTGCTGCTAGTGTTGGCCGCACTGGGTATCATCAGCCACAACATGACTGTCACTCTTGCAATGCTGCTCTTGCTGGTTATCCGTATAACGCCACTGAATCATTTTTTCCCGTGGGTGGAAAAATATGGGTTGACTATCGGTGTACTTATTTTGACCGTGGGAGTAATGGCTCCTATCGCCAGTGGAAAAATTACGGTACAAGCTGTCCTCAACTCGTTTATGAGTTGGAAATCGTTACTCGCGATAGTGATAGGTGTATTAGTGTCATGGTTGGGTAGCCGGGGTATTTCACTCATGTCTAATCAGCCATCGACAGTTGCGGGTTTGCTGGTGGGGACGGTATTGGGTGTTGCCCTGTTTAAAGGTGTTCCTGTGGGGCCGCTGATTGCAGCGGGGATTTTGTCATTATTGATTGGTAAATCATAGCCGTTATGTTGCCGGAACTGAGTGTGATACAGACGGAAATGCAGCAGCAAGGGTTACGTCGTTTGCTGGTGTTGAGTGGAGATGATCATTGGTGCTATTTACAGGCTAATGAATTACAGCAAAGATTTATGGGTGATTGGTTATGGATCTCTTATCGTAAACAGCACGCTGTGCTGCCAGAAAAGGCGGCCAGTTTATTAGGTCAGGAATATCTGCATGGAATATTTGACGCTACCGCAGGTTTTAATGCGGAAGCACTGGCGATATTGGCAGGCACATTGAAAGCGGGAAGTTGGTTGGTGATGATGGTTCCATCTTGGTACCAATGGCGTTATCAACCAGATAAGGATAGCGCACGTTGGAACGAACAGTTAGATGCTATTCCAACACCGCATTTTGTTCAGCATATTCAGCAGCAAATTGTTAGCGATCCCCAAGTTTTGCTATGGCGGCAACATGATCCCTTATGTATCCCTGAATTTCCACAATATAGTGCGTGGCAACTGCCTGATGGCAACCCAACAGCCAGCCAGCATGCCATTTTGACTCGACTTTTGTGGGCAAATCAGGGGGTATGGGTCATTACTGCGCCAAGAGGGCGAGGTAAATCGACACTTGCAGGTATGTTAATGCAGCAATGGCAAGGAAATTGCTGGTTAACTGCACCAGCAAAAGCGGCAACCGAAGTTATCAGATATTATGCGGGGGAAAGGGGAAAATTCTGGGCCGTAGATAATTTGCTGAAATATTGTAGACAAAATAACGTGTCAGATATTGATTGGTTGCTTATCGATGAAGCCGCTGCTATTCCAATGCCTCAATTATCTGAGTTGATCAGCTATTTTCCCCGAATATTGTTGACCACAACTGTGCAGGGATATGAAGGTACAGGACGCGGATTTTTACTTAAATTTTGTGTTGGAATCCCTGATAGTCATATTCTAAACCTGACGGCTCCTGTGCGTTGGGCGGAAAATGATCCGCTGGAAAACTGGTTGGAAAAAGCGTTACTGTTTGAGGATGCAATTCCTGTCAACAATTCTGATAAGGCTATTAGTTATCACGTTTGTCATCAGCAACAATGGATTAAACAACCTGAATTGCTGAGGCAGTTTTACGGCATATTGACCAGCGCTCACTACAAAACTTCACCTCTGGATTTACGGCGTTTACTTGATGCCAAAGGCATGCAATTTGTTGCGGCTCTTGGAAATAATGCCTTAATGGGGGCTTTGTGGATGGTTGAAGAGGGTGGATTGGCGCTTGAGTTAGCTCATGAAATATGGGCAGGCAGGCGTCGTCCAAGAGGAAATTTGGTTGCTCAATCGTTAGCTGCCCATAGCGGTTTACCACAGGCGGCGGTTTTGAAATCTCAACGGATCAGCAGGGTTGCTGTACAGGCTAATCATCGCAGGCAAGGTATTGCTCAGGGAATGATCGCGTATCAACGGGAAAGGGCAGAAAAACAGGGGGTGGATTTTATTTCTGTTAGCTTTGGTTATACCGCGGAGCTTTGGGCATTATGGCAAAAATGTGGCTTCCAATTAGTGCGAATAGGAACTCATTTAGAAGCCAGCAGCGGTTGTTATACGGCAATGGCTATTTTTCCCCTGAGTGAACAAGGGATTGTGCTGGGGATTCAAGCTCAGCAACAGCTTGCCCGTGATGCACATTGGCTGGAATCGCAGATTGGATTTAGCTTGCCTGTTGATTACCAAACTGACCATCATCTCAATCAGCATGATTGGCAGGAACTGTCAGGTTTTGCATTTGCTCACCGACCATTTTCTGCTTCATTACCGGCCTTGCAACGATTGTTGCTGAACAGTGATTTGCCGTTGATTGCGCTGAGAAATCATCTCCAGCAAGAAATGAGTGTTGAGCAATGCATCACCGTATTGAAGTTGAGTGGATATAAGGCATTAATGCGACTCTGGCGGCAAGAAACCGCACAGGCGTTGTCAAGTTTCGATAAGAAACTTGCCAAAGATTGGCAAGAGTGGACTACGGCTTTTTCTGGGGCCAATCATCTTCATCATCCCACTTGCTATTAAGATCCCGATGAGGAGGCAGTTCCGGTTTATTGTCCAGAAATTTTTTAACATCCAGTCGGCGTAACTCTTTAATTGCATTGAGAAGAACGCCAACCAATAAAACTAAAATAATCCACCAGTAATCAGCTAACCATTGCATGAGGTTGTCTCCTGCGCAACATGGAGGTAATTTTCAAATAGATAAGGTAAGTTAGTCGATAACCAGTCAATGCCGGCGATGTCATGCTGTTGCCATACATCCAGTAACATCTGCTGAGTCAGCAATTTTTCCAATTGCTTGGCTAATGGTTGGTAGCTGATATGCCACGGTTCATCAGCGACACTGCCACGGTTACCGACAAAAGGACGGTAAAAACCGAAATGAGCCATATTCTCGGTCAACCAATGAGTTAACGGTGCGAAATAACCACCATTTTCATATTCCCAAGGTTCGAGTAATAACGTCTGGTTATCCGGTAGCATCGTTGGATCATAGATATCCAAATCTGTTCCCCAATGATGACGGCTGGCACCGGGCAGGGCGGACCAACGAAGAATTGCCTTACAGCGTTCTCCTTCTGATAATTGGGTGATATCCATGGGTTGGCTGTTTTTATCCAACACAGGGCGTTCACCCCGGAATTTTCCATTCCAGATAGCTTGCTGACGTTGAAAATCACGGAACGTGCTGGCCGGTTGCAGATTCATTCCGGCCTTTTCAGCGGCTTGTTGCATGGAAAGAAAAGCATTGGCGGCTTCTGGTTGTAATCGATGATTGCCAAAGAGAGAAATCAAGTGGCCAGTAGCCAGGCCGGTTAACATATTTGCTGTGATCACTGGATTAATTGCTCCATAACACGTTGATAAATCCGGCTGAGTTGTTGCAGATCGGCGGCGCTAACGGACTCATTAACTTTATGAATTGTTGAGTTAAGTGGCCCCAGTTCGACAACTTGAGCACCCATCGGAGCAATAAATCGCCCATCGGATGTACCACCACTGGTAGATAATTCAGGTTGATAGCCGCAATATTGGTCTATTGCCTGGATGACGGCATTGACTAACTCACCTTTGGCTGTTAGGAAAGGCTGACCAGCTAGTATCCACTCAATCGTGTAATTGAGATTGTGATTTTTGAGGATAGTTTCAACCTGTTCACGGATTTGGCTGTCAGTCAGTTCTGTACTGAAACGGAAATTGAATTGAACTTGCACATTCCCAGGGATCACGTTATGACTGCCTGTTCCCGCGTGGATATTGGCAATTTGCATACTGGTCGCCGGGAAAAATTCATTCCCTTTATCCCAATGTGTATTGACCAATGTCTGTAAAGCAGGAAGGAGACGGTGGATTGGGTTATCAGCTAAATGCGGATAGGCAACGTGGCCTTGAATACCGTGAACAGTGAGATTAGCAGTAAGGGAACCTCGACGGCCGTTTTTCACCATATCGCCAAGACGATGCTGGCTAGAAGGTTCACCTATCAGGCAATAATCCAAACGTTCATTGCGGGACATCAAGGCTTCAACCACTTTAATGGTGCCGTGGGTGGCTTTCGCTTCCTCGTCTGAAGTAATAAGAAAGGCCAGACGTCCATTATGGTTGGGATAGGCGGCAACGAAACGTTCAGCCGCGACAATCATGGCAGCTAATGAGCCTTTCATATCTGCCGCACCCCGGCCATATAGCATGCCATTACGGATAGTTGGCTCAAATGGGGGATATTCCCACTGAGATTCATCGCCCGCAGGGACGACATCAGTGTGTCCGGCAAAGGCTAATGTCGGGCCTATGCCGCGATAAGCCCAAAAATTGTTTGTATCGCCAAAGGGCATCCGTTCAATGGTAAAGCCAATTGCTTGCAAATGAGCGATCATAATATTTTGGCAACCTTTATCGTCCGGGCTGATAGAGGGTTGTCTGATGAGTTGTTGTGCAAGTTCAATTACAGGGCAAGTCATTTCAGAGTGCCTCAGCAAAAAATTGCTGATATTCATCCACCTTATAACCTAATAGGCAATCACCTTTCGCAGAAATTAATAGTGGACGTTTGATAATAGCGGGTTGTTCCAACATCAACGCCTTTGCTGCGTCAGCATTATTAATTGTCGTTCGTTGTTGCTCGGTCAGTTTACGCCAGGTTGTACCACGGGTGTTAATTAATGATTCCCAACCCAGTTTGTCAATAAATGACTGCAAAAGTGTTGCGTTGAGTCCATCAACACGATAATCATGAAACAGGTAAGTAATTTCCTGTTCTTCCAGCCAACGACGGGCTTTTTTTATCGTGTCACAATTCTTGATCCCATAGAGAGTAAAAGCGGGTTGAGAAGATTTATCCAATATCATTTAACAGATCCTTAAAAAAATTTAAATACCTAAACATAATGCTGGAAAATGCCTGTTTTATCCAGATGATATCCTGATTTTTATTATCAGAGATACCAAAACAGGAGACTCAATTTTATTGGCCTGTTCTCATAGGGGGTATTTGCTACATAACATTTACTACATAACAGCGATAAGAGCCGACCCTCGGTAATAAGCTCAAGGAGCGGCTCGGAAGAAGTATTAGGCTACTCCATTTTTCCTATGTTGCAAATACATGATTGTTGCAGCCAGGCGGGAACGTACATTCAGTTTTTTTAACAAGTTTCTGATGTGTACTTTCACCGTTTCTTCAGAAATAAATAAGACATCAGCAACTTCCTTATTGGTCATGCCACTGGAAACTTCTTTTAATACATCTAACTCACGTTTAGTCAATTCAGATAAAGGATCAACATGTTTATGACGGTTAGCGAGATGTTGGTATATTTTTTCACTAAATACAGTTTGTCCACGAGCAGCATGGCGAATACTGCTTAATAACGAATCTAAGTCGCTATCTTTAAGCAAGTAGCCATTAGCTCCTGCGTCAATGGCTGCGTAAACATCATTTCGATCATCTGAAACGGATAATACCAGTACATAAGAATTGATCCCTTTTCTACGGATAGATTTAATCGTGTCCACGCCTGAAAGACCATTCATATTGAGATCTATCATAATGACATCAGGTTTCAGCTTGCATGCAATATTTATTGCTTCTTCACCATTGTCAGCTTCCGCTGTTACGGTAAGCGCCCGATCGAGCTCTACAATCTGTTTCAAGCCATGGCGAATGAGAGGGTGGTCATCAACTATCATCACTGAATGGTTATACATTTTCCTTCTCCCTTAAATAAGTAAAGCCACGAAATGCAGACTTTGAATTTGATTAAAAGGCAGTAATTAATGGGTCTGCCCTAAATTAAATTGCTATGAAAAAATTTTATCAAAACCGATTGATTTACAAAGTTGATAGCTCTGTAAGTCCAGAAAGCACATCCTGATATAAAAATATAAATAGCGCAAATTAGTTTGATAAGTAAAAAAAGAAGATGAGTAATTTTCATAAAAAATACATAACTTCACTTCTTTCAATGATGTTAAAAATCAATATGTTAAATGAGTTATTATTAGATTTGTTTTCTTTTATAAAATTTATTTTAATTGAATTTATATTGAGAGTTTTTCCATGTTATAGTTATTAAAGTTACTATAACTTTAATGATATTGTATAAATGATAATGTTTCTTTCTTTATTTTCCTTGATTAAGTCCCCATCCCAATAAGCGTAATTGTTGCAGACCGCTCTTATAAATGAATAGTGAGCACCGCCCAGGTTCGCTCTTTTCTTTATGGCAAAGAGTGGCAAAGAGTGGCAAAGAGTGGCAAATAAAATAGTCCTATTGGGATAGGCGGTAAGTAGTGGTATTAGTGGAGAAATTGGGTAGTGCTTTTTATGAGCAAAAAAGTGTTACTTTATTGATAAGATGCTGTCAGTGTTATGATTTGACACTCAGTACCTATTATACTGCTCCTGCTTTTACTCCAGATTGTATATAAAGGATCCGACGATGGATGAAAAATTAAAACAGAGTGCATTGGATTTTCACCAGTTTCCACAACCAGGGAAAATCACAATTACTCCTACTAAGCCTCTGATAACTCAGCGAGATTTGGCCTTAGCTTATTCACCAGGTGTTGCTGCGCCTTGCCTGGAAATTGCAGAAGATCCATTAGCGGCTTACAAATATACTGCGCGTGGCAATCTTGTGGCAGTGATATCTAATGGTAGTGCGGTCTTAGGATTGGGGAATATTGGTGCATTGGCAGGTAAGCCAGTGATGGAAGGAAAAGGTGTCCTGTTTAAAAAGTTCTCAGGTATTGATGTATTTGATATTGAAGTTGATGAGTCTGATCCTGACAAATTGATTGATATCATCGCGGCACTGGAGCCGACGTTTGGGGGAATTAACCTCGAAGATATCAAAGCACCGGAATGTTTCTATATTGAGAAAAAACTTCGGGAAAAAATGAACATTCCGGTATTCCATGATGACCAGCATGGCACAGCGATAATTTGTACTGCTGCTGTTTTGAATGGCTTGCGGATTATGAAAAAAGAGATTTCAGCGGTTCGCTTAGTCGTTTCTGGTGCTGGAGCTGCCTCAATTGCCTGTATGAACTTGCTGGTTGCGCTTGGGCTGCAACGCAAGAATATTGTGGTATGTGACTCTAAAGGGGTGATTTATCGTGGTCGCGATAAAAATATGGAAGAAACTAAAGCTGCCTATGCGATTGAAAACAATGGCAGCCGCACATTAGGTGATGTTATCCCTGGTGCAGATATTTTCCTCGGATGTTCCGGCCCTGGCGTGTTGACTCAAGACATGGTGAAAACGATGGCTAAAGACCCACTCATCATGGCATTGGCAAACCCTGAACCAGAAATTTTGCCACCATTGGCAAAACAAGTTCGCCCTGATGCAATCATTTGTACTGGTCGTTCTGATTATCCGAATCAGGTTAATAATGTGCTCTGTTTCCCGTTTATTTTCCGTGGTGCGCTGGATGTTGGTGCAACAACCATTAACGAGGAGATGAAGCTCGCCTGTGTTCATGCGATTGCGGATTTAGCGCTGGCGGAACAGAGTGAAGAAGTGGCTTCCGCTTATGATGATCAGGATCTGTTTTTTGGCCCGGAGTATATTATTCCTAAACCATTTGATCCGCGCCTGATTGTGAAAATTGCCCCGGCAGTTGCCAAAGCAGCCATGGATTCCGGCGTAGCAACCCGCCCGATTAAAGACTTTGGCGCGTATATCGAGAAGCTGAATGAGTTTGTCTATAAAACAAATTTGTTTATGAAACCTATTTTTTCTCAGGCTAAGAAAGCGAAAAAGCGTATCGTTTTGGCCGAAGGGGAAGAAGTCCGTGTATTGCATGCGACTCAGGAGCTGATCTCTCTTGAGCTGGCTTACCCGATTCTAATTGGTCGCCCCAGTGTTATCGAAATGCGTATCCAGAAACTGGGATTGCATATTGAAGCGGGTAAAGATTTTGAAGTCGTCAATAATGAGAATGATCCGCGCTTCAAAAAATACTGGCAGGAATATCATCACATTATGAAACGTCGAGGTGTTTCTGCTGAACAAGCTCGTCGTGCCGTTATCGGTAATCCCACCCTGATTGGGGCGATTATGGTACTGCGTGGTGAAGCTGATGGCCTGATTTGTGGTACCGTTGGCAGTTACAGTGAACATTATGATGTCGTGAGAAATGTATTTGGTTTCCGTGATGGGGTTCATACTGCTGGTGCAATGAATGCATTGATGTTGCCAAGTGGTAATACTTTTATTGCGGATACTTATGTCAACAATGATCCAACGCCTGAACAATTGGCCGAGATTACCCTTATGGCGGCAGAGACTGTCCGCCGTTTCGGTATTGAACCCAAAGTTGCGCTGCTTTCTCATTCAAGTTTTGGTTCCACAGATTGCCTCTCAGCACAGAAGATGCGCCAGACGCTGGAATTGGTGAATAAAATGTCACCTTCGCT
This sequence comes from Photorhabdus sp. RM96S, assembly GCF_042879335.1. Classification (NCBI taxonomy): domain Bacteria; kingdom Pseudomonadati; phylum Pseudomonadota; class Gammaproteobacteria; order Enterobacterales; family Morganellaceae; genus Photorhabdus; species Photorhabdus sp. RM96S. The sequence goes on from NZ_JBHFKT010000010.1 coordinate 127,539, forward strand.
TGAAATTGATGGTGAAATGCATGGTGATGCCGCATTGGTTGAAAGTATTCGCCGTGACATCATGCCAGATAGCCCATTGAAAGGGGCTGCCAATCTGTTAATTATGCCGAATATGGAATCTGCCCGTATCAGTTATAACTTGCTACGTGTCACCAGTTCTGAAGGCGTTACCGTTGGCCCAGTTCTGATGGGGGTTTCCAAACCGGTACACATTCTGACACCAATTTCTTCTGTACGTCGTATCGTTAATATGGTCGCTCTGGCGGCAGTTGAAGCGCAAACTCATCCGCTGTAATACCCATCGCCCCTGTTTACTGTAGGCAGGGGCGGTTTGTTGTAAACGATTCTTATTATCTATACCCATGGATTTCAAGATGGATCGCGACGGCAAGGGAGTGAATCCCCGGGAGCATAGGTAACGATGTGACCGGGGTGAGCGAGTGCCGCCAACAAAGAGGCAACTTGAAAGATGACGGGTATATATGATGCGCAAAACATGAATATGGATAATGGGCATAATGAAATTTCTCACGACTGTAAAATCTTTTCTGATTATCTGTGGTTTACTGATCTTACCTGGATGTGCATCTGTACAACAAAAACCAGCTCTCCAAGCGCTTTCACCGGAACTGACTCAACAAGGGGCCATTATCGATCTTAAAACAGGTCATGCCCTGACCCCTGATGAATTGATCAATCGGCTGGCATCACATCAACGGGTAGTTGTGGGTGAAAAACATGATAATCCATATCATCATCAGATAGAGCTTTGGTTGGTTCAGCAACTTCCGCTTAAAAGAGAACAGGGTTCAGTCCTGTTAGAGATGATTAATCCTGATCAGCAGCAAAAAGTGAATAAGGTTAAGAGTTGGTTGCAAACTAAGCCTATCGTACGTGAAAGTCGCATAAAAGAGCTTCTCGCATGGCAAGATGGATGGCGGTGGGAGTTGTATGGTGGATTGGTCATGGAGCTTATGTATCAGCCTTATCCGTTGCTGTCTGCAAACTTAGATCGCAGTGAAATTAAAGCGGCTTACAGTAACCCTCCGACCCTCCAGGGGAATATTTCTGTTGCTGAAAATGTTAAAGCGCAGATTAAAGCGGTGATTAAAGATGTTCACGGTGGTGAAATAACGGAACAACAGTTATCTGCCATGACAGCTATTCAGCAAATGCGGGATCGCAGAATGGCGGAGCAGTTACTTAAAGCGCCAGCTCCTGCCACACTGATTGCGGGTGGATATCATGCAACAAAAGTAATAGGTGTTCCTCTGCATGTTAAAGACTTATCGCCCCAAGAGGATCTTGTTGTGTTGATCATCACTGAAAAAAGCAATGTACTGGATAGCCAATATGCTGATTATGTCTGGTATACACCAGTAAAAAAACCGTAGATATTTTAAACAAATATACCCGTTATCTTTCAAGTTGTCTCTTTGTTGGCTGCACTCGCTCACCCCGGTCACATAGTTTGCTATGCTCCCGGGGATTCACTCCTTTGCCGTCGCGATACATCTTGAAATCCATAGGGTATAGTGGTCTTTTCCCCATATATAAGGGGCCTTGGCACAGGGATGTGCTCAAGTTAACGATACAGGGAAAAATAATTTTCATTAGCATATGAAATTAATTATCATTACTAAATGATAATTAAAATTATGCGCTATCATCCATGTTGACGCTGACACACCCGGCCTTTCAAAAGGGGCATTTTAAAAAATGGCTCGTTTCTGCTATTGCTGCTCACCTCATTTTGGTTGGTTGGATTATCTACCAGCCAGAAGAAATTGCTATTGATGAATTGATGCCACCGCCGGCGGTGATGATGGAGCTTTCATTGTTAACAGAAGCGACACATCGGGTACAAAAACAGCCTATCGGTATTGAACAGCAACTTTCTGTTGCCAGCCGGCAGCAGGAAAGCGAGATTAATGAGATTAAGACGCCTGAGCTTATTAAAGATGAACAGGCGCAGATTCTGGTGCATAAACCTAAAAAACAGAAAAAATACCATGAGGAGCTTGAAAAAACACCACCGGTGAAGCGCCAGCAGGTAGAAGAACAAGAGAGTGAAAAATCTCAAAGTAGTGCTGCTATGGTGAGCAGTACGGCTACATCTACGAATGTTACTTCGCGGGTTGCTGCTTCTTATGACAGTGATTCAAAGGCTATCGCTGATGCGGATGCACTATGGCGAGCGGAAGTTATCGGGCATTTGAACCGCTATAAACGCTATCCAGAGGATGCACAGAGAAGAAACCGCACGGGTCGGCCTACAGTCAGATTCACTATTGATAAACAGGGCTATGTTACTAACAGTGACTTAGTTCGTCGTTCAGGAACTCATTCTTTAGACAGGGAAGCGAAGCAAGTTCTGGCAAGAGCGCAACCGTTGCCAGCTCCCCCCGATACCGTTTTAAGCGGTAATGGAATTACGATAGAACTTCCGATTGATTTTAGTTTAACTAATTAATACGTTGAGCGACTTAAGGACAGCAAATATGTTAAGGCAGCAAGCGCGGTTTGCCCTGAAAACTAAAGGGCTGTTATTGATGTTTTTATTGAGCGGCTGGCTGAATCCTGCCACCGCAGAGGAAGAAATTATGCCACCAAAGGCAATGAAACAACCACACCATATAACTACCCACGGTGATACTCGTATAGATGATTATTACTGGATGCGGGATGATAATCGTAAAGATCAAAAAGTCATTGATTATCTGACAGCCGAAAATAAATATACCGAACAGATGCTAAAACCCGGTGAACAGCTACGGGATACGTTATACGAAGAAATGGTTGGCAGGATGAAGCAGGATGATCAATCGGTACCCTATACTTATAATGGGTATATTTATCGGACAACCTATGAAACGGGCAAAGATTTCCCAATTTATCAGCGTAAACCTGTTGATGGCTCATCAGATTGGCAGATACTGGTCGATGGTAATGAAAGGGCTAAAGGGCACGAATATTACCAACTGAGTAATTTTGCCATCTCTCTGGATAATAAACGTATTGCGATTGCTGAAGATACGCAGGGACGCCGTAATTATCAGATCTCTTTTAAAGATATTGCTGATAAACAGTGGAATAACGATGTAATAAAAAATACTTCTGGCAACATGGTTTGGGCTAACGACAACAATACGTTGTTTTATGTGCGCAGGCATTCACAAACGTTACTGCCATATCAGGTACTTCGTCACCAATATGGTAGCAATACCAGCGAAGATCAGAAAATATATCAGGAAGAAGATGAGCGTTTTTATTTAAGCATATCTAAGAGCACTTCCCGCGATTATATTATGTTGGCGATAACCAGTAATTCGACTTCTGAATATTTGCTGATTGATGCCAATAAACCACAATCTGAACTTCAACTATTTTCTCCTCGTCAGGAAGGCAGAGAGTATTATATTGACCATTTCCGCGATCATTTCTACATCCGTTCAAATCATGAAAATGAAACTTATGGTCTTTATCAGACGGATGCCATCAATATACCGTGGAAAATAGTGATTGCTCCACGGCAAGATAGTGATCTTGAAGATTTCGATCTGTTTAATGACTGGTTGGTCGTACAGGAGAGAACAAAAGGATTACCGACAATTCGTCAGATTAATTGGCAGACACAGCAAGAAAAACAGATTAAGTTTGATGATCCAAGTTATATGGCATGGATTGATTACAACCCTGAACCCAATACTGATTTTGTCCGTTATGGTTATTCATCCATGACGACACCAAGCTCAACATTCCAATGGAATATGAGAACAGGTGAGCGGGAATTACTTAAGCAGCAGGAAGTAAAAGGTTTTGATAAACATCATTATGAGAGCCAGCGTATTTGGGTAAAGGCCCGTGATGGTGTTGAAGTTCCGGTATCTCTGGTATATCGTAAATCACTGTTTAAAAAAGGTCATAACCCAATACTGATTTATGGATATGGGGCTTATGGTATCAGCATGGACCCTTCATTTAGTTCACCACGATTGAGTTTATTAGATCGGGGCTTTGTTTACGCCTTGGTGCATGTGCGTGGTGGCGGTGAATTGGGTAAGAAATGGTATCTACAAGGTAAAGTCGAAAATAAAATGAATAGTTTTAATGACTTTATTGATGTGACTAAGGCACTGATTGCTCAGAAATATGGTGACAGTAAACGTGTTTATGCGATGGGAGGGAGTGCGGGTGGTTTGCTAATGGGCGCTGTGATTAATCAGGCACCGGAATTATATCGCGGTGTGGTTGCTCAAGTTCCATTTGTTGATGCCGTGACAACCATGCTTGATCCTTCTATTCCGCTGACCGTAGGAGAATATGAGGAGTGGGGTAATCCTGAAAATAAAGAGGATTATTTCCGGATTAAATCATATAGTCCGTATGACAATATAAAACATCAACGTTATCCAAACTTATTGGTTACGAGTGGGTTTTATGATTCCCAAGTGCAATATTGGGAACCTACTAAATGGGTAGCAAAATTACGGGATATGAAGGAAGATAACTCTATTTTGTTATTAGAAACCAATATGAGTGCCGGGCATGGTGGTAAATCGGGCCGATTTAATCGATTAAAAGATACTGCACTGGATTACAGTTTTATTTTGATGCTGGATGATGCTAAAAAGTATTTTCCGCAATTAAAAGATAACTGAAGTAAATTATAAATAGTATACCCTATAGATTTCAAGATGCACCGCGACGGCAAGGGAGAGAATCCCCGGGAGCATAGGTAACTATGTGACCGGGGTGAGCGAATGCAGCCAACAAAGAGGCAACTTGAAAGATGACGGATATATAAGTTTGTTATTTAAAGCACTGATAAATCATTATCAGTGCTAAACATTTTTATTTTCTAAAAACGGGCATGTGAGCAAATATTGATTTGTATGCATTTGGGATGATTGAAATGAAAATAATGACAAAGATAGCAGGGGCTGGTGTGGTTTTCATTGGGCTTCAAGGGCTTGCTTATGGCGAGGAAAAGCAAGAGAGAAAATCAGATAAGGTGATGAAATTCAGTAGCCTTAAGGTTTCTGGTTCACAGGATGATGCGGAAGTGAGGGCAATGGAAAGGCCCGGTTCATACAGTTCTAAAGGAGAAGATACAAAACTTCAATCAACGGATAGCATATTACGCAGTATGCCAGGGACCTATACGCAAATAGATCCGGGGCAGGGAACCGTGAGTGTGAATATTCGTGGATTAAGTGGATTTGGACGAGTAAATATGATGGTTGATGGTGTTAGCCAGAGTTTTTATGGTACATCTCCGACGAGTCCAGCTCACGGTACTACTTATAACCAATTCGGTACAATCATTGATCCCAATTTTATTGTAGGAGTTGATGTCAATCGTGGTCAATCTGATGGCTCAGCGAGTGTTAATGCATTAGCGGGTAGCGCTAATTTTCGCACAATTGGTGTAGATGATGTGATATTCGCAGGGAATTCATTGGGAGTACGTACAAAAACAGCGTATGGAAATAATGGTATTGGCTATAACGGTATGATAGCGGTTGCAGGTAAAACACCCGCTTTCAGTTCTGAAGGTTCAATAGGTGCTATGCTGGCTGTCAGCGGGCATTCAATTGATGCACATTATAAGAATGGCGACGGAGTATTAAGCGATGAGTTTGTTACAGATAAATCGTTTAAGCAAAAACCTAATTCTCAATTAATGAAAATAAAAATTGAACCAAATGAATTTCATAATATGGAGCTAAGTGGCCGTAATTATCACAATAAATTTACTCGCCGTCATATTGATAGTCGGGATATTTATTTAAAATACAATTACACTCCATTTAGTGAATGGGTTGATATAAAATTATTGGTTAGCACCAGTGAGAGTAGTCAACGTTATGAAGGTGATTCACTTTTTAAGTTGCTAAATAGTAATGCAAAAAATAAATCAGATGCAATAGATATCAGTAATATTAGTCGCTTCGACTATGGTGATACAAATTTTGAGTTAACATTTGGCAGTAAGCTAATGGAAACAGAATATAGCAGGACAACAAATAGTGTTTATTCTGGTCAAGGTAAAGATGAAAAAGAAAAGGAAAAATATAAAAAGAAAGATAGTGAAGTAAAAGAAAATAATGTTTTCTCGCCAAGTGGAAAACAAGATATTGCCAGTATTTATGGTGGATTGAAAATAGGCCGTGGAATTTATCAGGCAGATATTACGTTTAATTATATGGACTACAGTGTTAAAGGCTATAAACCGGCTTGTGATCTGCGGATTCCTTGTTTTCCCCAGGGAGCAACTGAATTGGATTTAAAAGAACATGGGTTTAATCCAGGTATTTTACTATCAGCAGAAATTATTCCTGAGTTCCAACCATTCGTCAGTTATGCCCGTTCAATGAGAGCACCAAATATTCAGGAGACTTTCTATAGTAATGAAGGTGGTGGGTCCATGAACCCATTTCTGAAAGGAGAGTCATCAGACACTTATCAAATTGGCTTTAACAGTTTCCGCCCAGATTTAATTGTCAAGGGAGATACTTTCCGTTTGAAGGCAGCCTGGTATCATACTAAGATAAAGAATTACATCAGTAGTGATTTATATGCTCTGTGTAAAGATGGTAGGGTATGCCAATCTTCGAAATTATCAGAAGAAGATTGGAAGCATGTTGACGCAAATTTCGGTATACATATTTATAGCAATAGCATAACTCCGGTAAGAATGCGCGGTTATGAAGTCTCTGCTGATTATGATGCCGGTGTATTTTATAGCAAATTGGCTTATAGTCGACAAAAAACAAGCCAACCGACTTCTATTTCTACATCGATTTTTGGGGCAGATCCTGTATCACAATTACCTGAAAGTTTTATGACTTTGGATACAGGGGTTCGCTTATTAGGCGAAAAACTTCGTATTGGAGCGATAGTTAAATATACCGGTAATTCCTATAAGCTAGATTCAGATCCTTATAATCAGGATAGTGATGGGCGAACGGTGATGGAAAAGGAGAAAAAAATTCCAACAGTGGTCGATTTTTACAGTGATTATAAAATAAATAAAAATGTGCTACTTAAATTCTTGGTACAGAATTTGACAAACAAAAACTATTCTGAAGCACTTAATCGTATGAATAATACGGCTGCATTAATGAATGAATCCATTTCTGCTAATCAAACCGCTCGGGGCCGGACCTATATTGCCGGTGCAGAAATCCGTTTCTGACTTGTAGGAGAAATAAGTGGCAAAGGAAGGCCACTATTTCAGATTTGCAGATCGTTTTTTCCGTTCTTTCTTGATTTTCAACACCTCACTTTCAATCCAGCCATCTTGTAAACGGGTATTCAGGACATCACCAACACGTACCTGTTTGGTTTGTTTTAGTAATTTTCCATCCGATGTTTGACTAATGTTATAACCACGAGCCAGTGTTGCCAAAGGGCTAACGGCTTCCATCCGTGAACAGGAAATGGCAAATTTTTCTCTGGAACGGCTGATTTGCCTTTCAATCGCTTGTCTTAACCGAAAATCTTGTTGCTGAATCTGTTGGCTATACTGGTGGATTTGCGAGTTAGGTTCCACGTACCAGAGCCGTTGCTGTAATTTCTCATAAGCCAGGCTGCTTTGCTTTAAGTGTCGTTGCAAGCTGTCAGTGAGTCGCTGGCGTAAATTGACCAGTAAGTTTTGCTGACGCGCTAGTCGTAAATGAGGGTGTTGTTGCTGTAAACGATGAGATAATAGACTGAAAACACGTTGTTTCTGGGCAAAGAAATAATCCATTGCCATTTCCAATCGCTGTTGTTGCGACTGAATTTGACGTAATAATTCGAGCTGATTACGGCTAACTAACTCAGCAGCCGCTGATGGCGTTGGGGCGCGTAAATCTGCTACAAAATCAGCAATGGTGACATCTGTTTCATGACCGACCGCACTGACTATCGGAATATCACTGTGAAAAATGGCTCTGGCGACACGTTCATCGTTGAAACTCCATAAGTCTTCCAGCGAGCCACCACCGCGCCCAACAATCAATACATCACACTCACGACGCTCATTAGCTAATTCAATAGCCCGGATAATCTGTAATGGTGCTTCTGCGCCCTGAACCGCTGTTGGATAAATGATGATGGGTAATGATGGGTCACGACGCTTTAAAATATTCAAAATATCATGCAGGGCTGCGCCGCTGGTTGAAGTAATGACACCAAGCTGTTGAGCAGGGGATGGCAGGGGCTTCTTGTGGCTTTGGTCAAATAATCCTTCGGCATCAAGTTGTTGTTTCAATAATTCAAACTGTTGCTGTAACAGGCCATCACCGGCGGGTTGCATATTTTCAACAATAAGCTGGTAATCTCCTCTTGGTTCATAAAGCGTGATTGTCGCGCGAACCAAAACTTGCTGACCATTTTGTGGCTTGAATGTTACCCGTTGATTGCTACTGCGAAACATTGCCGCCCGCACTTGGGCACGCTCATCTTTCAGCGTGAAATACCAGTGCCCGGAGGAGGGGTGAGAAAAATTGGATATCTCAGCGCTTAGCCAAATTCTGCCCATTTCCATTTCGAGCAGTTGTCGAACCGTCTGATTAAGACGACTGACAGAAAAAATTCCAGTATTAAAAAGTAGTGACATGTGAGAAAGATCAAATTTCAAAACAATAACTTAATATGCTGATACTAACGTTCATCATGAAGTAAGCAAGAAATTTTTTAATAAAATGCTGGAGGCAACCGATTACGTTCTGTATAATGCCACGGCAATATTTTATCCCTTAAATTTTCAGCAGCTTGGTGAGATATTGCTTATGTTACGAATTAAAAAAGAAGCTTTAACCTTTGATGATGTTCTGTTAGTTCCTGCCCACTCTACTGTTTTACCTAACACTGCTGACCTGTCTACTCAACTGACTTCCTCCATTCGTTTGAAAGTTCCTATGTTGTCTGCCGCTATGGATACCGTCACCGAATCTGGTTTGGCTATTGCGTTGGCTCAGGAAGGTGGAATGGGTTTTATCCATAAAAATATGTCCATTGAGCGTCAGGCAGAAGAAGTTAGTCGAGTCAAAAAACATGAGAGTGGGGTAGTGACAGATCCAGTCACTGTGGCACCTAAAACAACGCTGCGTGAAGTTAAGGAATTGACAGAACGTAATGGTTTTGCGGGTTATCCGGTTGTCACTGAAGGAAATGAGTTGGTTGGTATTATTACTGGCCGTGATGTACGTTTCGTTACCGATTTGGATCAGCCTGTTACTGCGGTAATGACGCCTAAAGAGCGTCTGGTGACAGTAAAAGAAGGTGAAGCCCGTGAAGTTGTGTTGCAGAAAATGCACGAAAAACGTGTCGAAAAAGCGCTGGTAGTTGATGAAAACTTTCATCTACTTGGCATGATCACGGTTAAAGATTTTCAGAAAGCAGAACGTAAACCGAACGCCTGTAAGGATGAACGTGGTCGTTTACGTGTTGGTGCCGCGGTTGGTGCCGGTGCTGGCAATGAAACGCGTATTGATGCATTGGTTGCCGCCGGTATTGATGTTCTGCTTATTGATTCCTCGCATGGTCATTCTGAAGGGGTACTGCAACGTATCCGTGAAACCCGTGCTAAATACCCAAATCTACAAATTATTGGTGGTAACGTGGCGACTGGGGAAGGCGCAAAAGCGCTGGTAGAGGCTGGCGTCAATGCGGTTAAAGTCGGTATTGGTCCCGGTTCTATCTGTACTACCCGTATTGTTACCGGTGTAGGGGTACCACAAATTACGGCTATCTCTGATGCTGTTGAAGCGTTGGAAGGCACCGGTATTCCAGTTATTGCTGATGGTGGTATTCGTTTCTCTGGCGATATTGCTAAAGCCATCGCCGCAGGAGCGTCATGTGTTATGGTGGGTTCTATGCTGGCAGGGACAGAAGAATCACCAGGCGAAATTGAGCTCTACCAAGGACGTTCATTTAAATCTTATCGCGGCATGGGATCATTGGGGGCGATGTCCAAAGGTTCTTCTGATCGATATTTCCAAACTGATAATGCCGCGGACAAACTGGTACCGGAAGGTATTGAAGGCCGTGTTGCCTATAAAGGTTTGCTGAAAAACATTGTCCATCAGCAAATGGGAGGCTTGCGTTCCTGTATGGGGCTGACCGGCTGTGCAACTATTGATGAATTGAGAACCAAAGCAGAATTTGTTCGCATTAGTAATGCCGGTATTCAGGAAAGCCATGTTCACGATGTCACCATTATCAAAGAGTCTCCAAACTACTGGTTAGGTTCGTAATCCATATTTATTGTGGCCCATATAAGGGCCACTTATCTTTTATTTGTTACTTGTTTTTTTGGAATTCACCGCACATGACAACTAATATCCATCAACACCGCATTCTTATCCTTGATTTTGGTTCGCAATATACTCAATTGATTGCTCGCCGTATCCGTGAAATCGGGGTTTATTGTGAACTTTGGGCATGGGATGTCACTGAAGAGCAAATCCGCGAATTCAACCCAAGCGGTATTATTCTTTCCGGTGGCCCGGAAAGTACCACAGCACAAGAAAGTCCACGTGCACCTGAATATGTTTTTAACGCTGGCGTTCCGGTTCTGGGCGTTTGCTATGGCATGCAAACGATGTCAGTACAGTTTGGTGGTAAGGTAGAAGATTCTACTGAGCGTGAATTTGGTTATGCCCAGGTTGAAATTAAAGCGGAGAGTGCATTATTCCGTGGGATTCAAGATTCATTAAATGAGCAAGGTAAACCATTATTGGATGTATGGATGAGTCACGGTGATAAAGTTACTGCAATTCCCGAGGACTTTGTCACTATCGCCAGCACTGATACCTGTCCATTTGCCATCATTGCAAATGAAGAAAAACGTTTTTATGGCGTGCAATTCCACCCGGAAGTCACCCATACCCATCAGGGGCAGCGTATATTGGAACGTTTTGTACTGGATATCTGCCAATGTGAAGCGCTGTGGACGCCTGCTTCTATTATCGAAGATACCGTTGTACGCCTGCGTGAACAGGTTGGTGAGGATCACGTTATTTTGGGGCTGTCCGGTGGTGTTGATTCCTCTGTCACCGCATTGTTACTGCATCGCGCAATTGGTAACCGTCTGACCTGTGTATTTGTTGATAATGGTTTACTGCGTTTGAATGAAGCTGAGCAGGTGATGGAAATGTTTGCCGGTAAATTTGGGCTGAATATTATTCATGTCCCAGCAGAAGACCGCTTCCTGACTGCACTGGCTGGCATCAATGATCCGGAAGAGAAACGCAAAACAATTGGTCGTGTATTTGTTGAAGTCTTTGATGAAGAGGCGAGCAAACAGGCTCAGGTTAAATGGCTGGCACAGGGCACTATATATCCAGACGTCATCGAATCAGCGGCATCTGCGACAGGCAAAGCACACGTTATCAAATCTCATCATAACGTAGGTGGTTTGCCGGAAGAGATGAAATTGGGTTTGGTGGAACCGCTAAAAGAGCTGTTTAAAGATGAAGTGCGTAAGATTGGTTTAGAATTGGGATTGCCTTATGACATGTTGAACCGTCATCCATTCCCAGGCCCAGGTTTGGGTGTTCGTGTGTTGGGTGAAGTGAAGAAAGAGTACTGCGATTTGCTACGTTGTGCAGATGCTATTTTCATCGAAGAGCTGCACAAAGCTGATTTGTACAATAAAGTCAGTCAGGCGTTTACCGTATTCTTGCCAGTTCGCTCCGTGGGTGTGATGGGGGATGGTCGTAAATATGACTGGGTTGTTTCGTTGCGAGCAGTAGAAACGATTGATTTTATGACCGCACATTGGGCGCATTTACCCTACGATTTCCTGGGACGAGTTTCTAACCGGATCATCAATGAAGTCAATGGGATATCAAGAGTTGTCTATGATGTCAGCGGCAAACCACCTGCGACTATTGAGTGGGAATGATCCCGAATCCGGCATAGACTGGCACTAAAGTGTTGTGGCGGCTGGATCGACTCGGGCGTAGCCTCGCCGATCTGATGCAGATCGTGGCTGACCTTGAGCAGCGCAGCGGGCAGATTGGTTTTCCATGTGTTCGCGGCACTGGCCGAGTTCGAGCGTGGCTTAATCCGGGAGCGGACGCAGGCCGGGCCTGTGGCTGCAAACCGAAGCTGGACGACCAGCAGGTGCGCGAGATCAAAGCCCTGTTGCGCGATCCCGATATTCAGGTGGCCGAGGTGGCCCGCCGTTATGGCGTGTCCCGAACCACACTTTACAAGCATGTCGGCGTCATCACGCCGCGCCAATGAGGATTTGGGATGACCCAACAACTAGACGCCGCAAACAGCGTGCGCAGCAAGGTTACTCCTAGAGCTGTTGCAGTGCCTGTATGTCCCGTCACGGCAGCGACTGAAGCTTTGGCGACAGAGGGCGGGCTCGAAGCCCGAGGGGCCATTTTCACGCGCTTTGAGGTGGTGGATTTCATTCTCGACTTGGTTGGTTACACAGAGGATCAACCGCTTCACGAAAAGCGGCTTTTGGAGCCGTCATTTGGTGGTGGCGACTTTCTGTTGCCGATCATTGAGCGGCTACTGAGTGCATGGCGGGCAGCAAGGCCGAGCGGTTCCGCGCTCGACGAACTAACCGATGCAATCCGGGCGGTGGAACTGCACCACGAGACCTTTAAGAGCACCAAAGCTGCCGTTGTCGCACTGCTCAGGCGGCAAGGGATCGCTGCGAATGCTGCGGTCACGTTGGCTAGTTACTGGCTGTCGCAAGGCGATTTCCTGCTGGCACCGCTGGAGGGGCAATTTGATTTTGTGGTTGGCAACCCACCCTATGTTCGTCAGGAGTTGATTCCGGCACCGCTGCTTGCAGAATATCGTAGTCGTTACCTGACGATGTATGACCGGGCAGATATCTACATTCCCTTCATTGAGCGGTCTCTGTCGGTTTTGTCGGATGGTGGCAGCCTAGGCTTCATCTGCGCTGATCGCTGGATGAAAAACCGCTATGGCGGGCCACTGCGCAGCCTCGTAGCCGAGCGGTTCCACCTGAAAGTCTATGTCGACATGGTGGATACACCTGCCTTCCACTCCGATGTGATTGCCTACCCAGCAATCACTATCATCAGCCGTGAAGTGCCGAGGCCAACGCGCATCGCTTACCGCCCGGCTATTGACCGTGCGACGCTGACCGCATTGGCAGGTTTGCTCAAAGCACCCTCGCTGCCGAAGGAAGTCGGCCCGGCGCGTGAACTTGCCCAAGTGACCAACGGTTCGGAGCCGTGGTTGCTGGAGTCATTCGACCAGATGGCGGTTATTCGCCGTTTGGAGGGGGACTTTCCCCTGCTGGAAGAGGCCGGGTGTAAGGTCGGGATCGGTGTTGCGACTGGCGCGGACAAAGCGTTTATCGGGGATTTCGACGTGCTCAATGTTGAGCCAGACCGGAAGGTGCCGCTGGTAACAACCAAAGACATCATGACCGGCGAAGTGGAGTGGCGGGGTCTGGGTGTTATCAACCCCTTTGCTGAGCAGGGCGGACTGGTCGATCTTGACGAATATCCCCGTCTGCGGCGCTACCTTGAGGCTCGACGAGAGGTGATCGCTGGGCGTCACTGTGCGCAGAAAGCTCCGGCCAACTGGTATCGCACAATTGACCGCATCACGCCGTCGTTGGCTGCGAGGCCAAAGCTCCTGATTCCAGATATCAAGGGACAGGCGCATATCGTCTATGAAGATGGTGAACTGTATCCTCATCACAACCTCTACTACGTCACGTCAGACGACTGGGATTTACGGGCCTTGCAGGCTGTCCTGCTATCCGCTGTCACTCGTCTGTTTGTGGCGACCTATTCAACGAAAATGCGGGGTGGATTCCTACGCTTCCAAGCGCAGTACCTGCGCCGCATTCGCATTCCGCTCTGGGCTGAAGTGCCAGAACCGCTGCGCCGTGAGTTAGCCGAGGCTGCTATCAAACGGGACTTGCAAGCTTGCAACCGGGCTGTGTTCAGGCTCTACGACCTAAGCCAAGAAGAACGATCTGCCCTCGGGGGAAATGGAGAATAAATGGCGCTCGATCTCGTCGACTACGAACAGAAAGCCCGCGAAGCCGTGAAGGAGTTTTGGGGCAACCGCGAAGCAGCAAGACAAAAACAAATAGAGTCGGGCAAGGCCGACCAAGGTGAACGTGCAGGAGTCACCGCTGGCAAGAACATGGACGGGTTCTTGGCTTTGGTGCTCGACATCATCAAGGCCAATGGGCTAGCCCATGCTGAGATTCACCAGAACCGGGCGATGCTGACCCTGCCCGGATATTTTCGTCCGACTAAACTGTGGGATCTTTTGGTGCTCTACAAGGGACAATTGATCGCAGCCATCGAACTGAAAAGCCAAGTAGGCCCCTCGTTCGGAAACAACTTCAATAATCGAACTGAGGAAGCAATCGGGATGGCTCATGATTTATGGACAGCCTTCCGTGAAGAAGCTTTCGGCAAGCAACCGCGTCCATTTGTAGGGTGGATGATGATGGTTGAGGATGCGCCGGAGTCTCGTAAATCCGTCCGCGACTCGTCGCCACACTTTCCTGTGTTCGAGGAATTCAAGGGTGCGTCATATCTCAAGCGGTATGACCTGCTGTGTCAGCGACTGGTGCAGGAGCAGCTTTACACTACCGCTGCCGTCATCGCGGCGGAGCGCAGCGCGGTGAATACCGGCGATTTCGCGGAACTGTCCTCGATGACCAGCCTCAAGACGTTCGTGGCAGCTTTGGCAGGCCACGTTGCGGCAGAAGCGGCACGGTTGGGCTGAGATAGGAGCACCTATGTCCGATCTTAGCGGGAGTGAACGTCGGAAACTGGAAAGGCTGCTCGGAATGAGCGGCGGGTACGTCCTCAATTTTTCAGACCGAACCTTCGGCGACTTCTTCGTCGAATACCGGGTGGAAATTGATGCCGAACGCTACCGAGTGCGCGGCACGTCGAAGGCTAACCGTATGCGCACCTTCTGGGAGTTGGAGGCGAACTATGTGGTGGGTCGAGTTATCGGCGGTTTGGTCGACTACGCCAGCGAAGGGCAGTGCTTTGGTGACAGCAACCCAGTGCTGATTGACGACTGCCGAAAGATCGCTCAACGGCTTCTCAGTGACCAGCCGGTAGTTGAGCTAGATGCGCTGATAGCCATCGCGGATGAACGAGATTTCGAGGTGGCGGCGGAGCACGTTCGCGAAGCTATCGAGAAAAATCAACCTGAGGGCGGGTTAGATCGGCTTCATACGTTCGTCAACAAGTTCATCCGTGTGACATGTGCGCCTCACGGCATCACGATCACCCGTGACAAGCCGTTGCATAGTGTCTTTGGCGAGTATGTGAAGGCGTTACGTGATGGAGGTCATCTTGAGTCAGTGATGACCGAGCGTATCTTAAAGTCCAGCATCTCGGTGCTTGAAGCCTTTAACGATGTGCGGAACAACAAGAGCTTAGCTCACGACAACCCAATCCTGAATTATGAGGAAAGCCTGTTGATCTTCAATCACGTTGCGGCCTCGGTTCGGTTTATTAAGTCGCTAGAGGCGAGGATAAAAGCTAAAGTGACACAGGAGAAACACGGTGGTTGGGACGAAAGTATCCTTTTCTAGCCGCGATGGCATCGCACGGAACTTGGCTACCAAACCGTGCACTTTGAAAGGAGGGTGGCACCAAATGAAAGATAGATCGCATGATGAGGTCATGGCCGAGCACTTCCGCGCTGATCGACTTATGCAGCGGAGCTGCTTGCCGAAGTCCGTCGCGACGGTGACCCGGCCGAACTGGCCATTCTGTTGCGGCAGATGGCCACGGCCTCGGAGCAGGATGCGAGGTAAGATGCAACCGATGTAGGGCGCAAATTAACCCCTTGATTAGAACGTGGTATTTTTCATGATCTTGTGAGTTCCTGTTGTTGCAATGTGCTGATTTATATGTGTTTTTATTTGTGATATGCACTGTGGATGTTCACTTTAGGTTGTTGTTAAGACTAGGTTTTTTCAGCTTTATTTTGCCCAGAATCTGGACTGGGTTTAATGACAACAAATGGGCTATGTGCACAAATTCCACGACATCTATACCCGTCATCTTTCAAGTTGCCTCTTTGTTGGCTGCACTCACTTCCCCCGGTCACATAGTTAGCTATGCTCCCGAGGATTCGCTCCCTTGCTGTCGCGATGTATCTTGAAATCCATAGGGTATAATCAGCATTGTTTTTTTAGTTGCTCATTCTAACCCTAAGCAAAGGATGGTAAAAAACACCTATTATTAAAGGGGTTTATATCAACAGACATTTATGCGTCATTGACTTACTGTGTGATGGGGCATATGATGACTTCACATACACTTATGACGCACTTAAATATGATATTCATTGAAACTGATATTTTCACTGAGGACTGTAAAGAGTTATTAAGTGGCGATGAATATCGTGAGTTTCAGCAATATCTTGCAGCTAATCCCATAGCTGGAGATGTTATCCAGCGTACTGGCGGGTTGCGTAAAGTCAGGTGGGTCTCTCGTGGTAAGGGAAAGCGTGGTGGTGTACGTATTATTTATTATTACAAGGTGGATGTTTCACATATCCAATTGTTGTTGATTTATAAAAAAGGCACAAAAGACGATCTGAGTGAATCAGAGAAGAAAATCCTGAGAGACTTAAATGAGAGGTGGTAGAGATGGATAGTAAATTATTTGCCAGGCTGACTGAAAGTATGACACAGATGAATGAGATTATTAATAGTGAGCGTGTGCCCTCTCGTGAAATTAATGTTGAGGCGATAAAAGTAAAGAATATTCGCCAAGCGACAGGCTTAAGTCAAACTGGTTTTGCTAAGTTGATTTCCGTTAATGTTGGGACTTTACGCAATTGGGAGCAAGGAAGACGTGAACCAACCGGGCCAGCAAAAGCATTGCTGAAAGCAATAGAAAAAGATCCTATTCATGTTTTAAAAGCGTTGTCTATGTAAATTAATTATTCGTAAGGTATCAAACCTCGTCTCAAGCGGGGTTTTTTCATATCTAGCCGCTTAACTGTGGTTCTTTTATTTTTAACCAATCTGCTCCGACAGTTTTTTTTATAAGTGAAACATGGCAATAAAAGAATTTAAGTGGTGAACTTAGGTACAGGATGTTTGTATTGGGCATAATATCGAATTTCGGTGAAATTGATCTTAATTTATTAAAATATTGTATGAAAATATTCATTATATTTCCTATGTTGTTAGTTATTTCTATTAGTTAAATGATTTATTAACAATGATATTTTATTGGATTTTGATTGAAGAATCATACCTGATAAATAGATTTATGCTATAGAAATATTGCGAGACTCTTCAAAAAAAGGAATGAAAATAATGGAATATAATTTCATTCAAGATAATGATTAATCGTTTATACCGAATGAACTTCAAGATGCTCAGGGCTAACGCATCAAAGCTCATTATATAAACAAACTCAAGGATTCGAATAAATAATCATCATTTAAACAACAGAGCCTGCGTTTATTTTCCATGCTTAACTTACGGGAT